>CAYMGW010000208.1:0-4961 GCA_964390085.1 uncultured Tissierella sp. | reverse complement strand
CTAGAATCATAAAATTATTTGGAAAATCAATACCGTGCTCAGCCATTTTATCTTTGAAATTTAACTGCCATAGTACGCCGAATTTTCTTTCCTTAAGGCTTTCTGTTATACTTTTCACAGCTTCATCAAAGGACTTCTCTGTAATCTTTTCATATCTTAATTCCATAAATACACTCTCCTCAATTTAATTCTAATAACCATATACCCATATGGGGTATATGGTAAACATAAATTATTATATATATTTTGTCTAATATGTATAATAATATCTATATTAATTTTTAAAATCGAAACAAGCTAATAACAAGAACTAGGATATATTTTAAGAAATCTTGGGTATAGATAAATATATATAGAAAAATGGGAGGGGTTTCATGAAGAGGGTTATTCTATTTTTGGCAGAAGGTTTTGAAGAGGTAGAAGCCTTAACTGCAGTAGATTATCTTAGAAGAAAGGATATCTTTGTTGATACTGTAGCTATTACAGAAGAGAAAAAAGTAAAAGGAGCTCATGATATTGTAGTTCTTGCAGATAAGACTATGGATGATATTAAAGATATAGATTCTTATGATGCTGTAATTATTCCAGGAGGATTACCAGGGGCTACAAATCTTAGGGATAATGCTCAAGTAATAGATATAGTAAAGAAGATAGAAAAAAATGGAAAGCTAGTAGCTGCCATATGTGCAGGACCTATAGTCCTTGAAAGAGCAGGAGTTATACATGGCAAGAATATAACTTCATATCCAGGCTTTGAAGATGAGTTAATTAGTGGAGTCTATATTGATGATAATGTTGTTAGAGATTGCAATATTATAACAGCAAGAGGACCAGCATTAGCAGTAGACTTTGCCATAGAGATAATGAAATATTTATTAGGGGAAGAAAAGGCTCAGGAATTAAAGAAGGATATATTATATAAGAAATAATTTAGAGTTGGTAACAATAGTTACCGACTTTTTTTATTATTTATAGTTATAATAGGTTTATATAATATAGGTAAAGAATTATAGGAGGAATAAAATGAATAAGTATTTTGATATAAAAGATAAAGTATATGATATAACGGAAAAATATCCAGAAACCATAGATATATTTGTAGCCAACGGTTTTGAGCAACTAGGCAATGAGAAAATGAGAAAAATAATGGGTAAGACTATTTCTTTAGAAATGACTTGTATGACCAAAAAAGTCAATGTGGAATTATTTACTCAAAAGCTAATAGATACCATAGAGAGCAATAGAATGTCTGTAGACTCAGCCTTAGCTGCACCAAAGCAATATAATGGTGGAGATATAAAAATAGAGGGGGTTCTACCTTGTCCCGTAAGAGTTCCATTGCTAGAAGGTTTTAATACTTGGATGGATGAAAATAAATCTCAATTTGATTTTAAAGTTGATTATGAACTTAAGTCTGCAAACCTAGGAGTGGATTGGATAAAAGAAAGAATATATTCAGATAATGAAGATTCTTTATCAGATTTATTTATGTCTGCTGGCTTTGACTTATTCTTTGATAAGGAATTAATGGGAAAGTTTAAATCAAGGGGAGTATTTGAAGATATTACAGGTTTAGATAGATTAAATAAGGATTTTGATAATGAAGAAATAGATTTGAAAGATCCACAAAAACAATATTCCATAATAGGAGTAGTCCCAGCAGTATTCATGGTAAATACCGAAGAGTTAGGAAATAGGGAGATGCCAAGGTCTTGGAGAGACTTATTAAAACCAGAGTTTGAGAACTCAGTATCCTTGCCTATGAGAGATTTTGATTTATTTAATGCTATATTATTAAATATATATAAGAATTATGGGGAAGAAGGCATAGCTAGTCTTGGAAGAGCATTGCTCCGAAGTATGCATCCAGCTGAAATGGTAAAATCTCATACTAAGAAAACAGAATCAGGAATACCAACTGTAACTATAATGCCATACTTCTTTACTAAGATGGTGAGAAATGAATCACCTCTAAAGCCTGTTTGGCCAGAGGATGGAGCTATAATCTCCCCAATATTCTTATTAGCTAAAAAGAAAACTAAGGATAAAACAAAACCATTTGTAGACTTTTTCTTCTCTAAGGAAGTAGGAGAAATTCTATCAACCAATGGAAAATTCCCTTCAACTAATCCAGAAGTAGATAATAACCTATTATCTGCTCAAAAATTTATGTGGCTTGGCTGGGATTATATAAATAGTCATGATATTGGTGAACTAATAAGAAAATCTGAAAATATATTTCATGATGCAATAAAGGAGGAATAGTAGATGAATTTAATTGTATTTTCAGGTCCTCCATCATCGGGGAAGACCTCAATCATATTGAAAACAATAGATGCATTAAAACAAAGAAATATTTCTATAGGAGTAGTTAAATTCGACTGCCTTTATACAGATGATGATATATTATATGAAAAAGCTGGGATACCAGTGAAGAAGGGGCTTTCAGGAGCGCTTTGTCCAGATCATTTCTTTGTCTCAAATATTGAAGAGGTAGTGAAGTGGGGAAAACAAATGGAATTAGATATGTTGATTAC
This sequence comes from uncultured Tissierella sp., assembly GCA_964390085.1. GTDB lineage: Bacteria > Bacillota > Clostridia > Tissierellales > Tissierellaceae > Tissierella. The sequence goes on along the minus strand of CAYMGW010000208.1, from coordinate 2,424 downwards.
TGAATCTGCAGGACTTTGCAATAGATGTTCTCCATATATTAGGAATATTAAAGGTGTTTGTATTATAGATAATCTATCAGGAATCAACACACCAAAGAAAATTGGACCAATGCTAAAGTCAGCAGATATAGTGGTTATAACTAAGGGTGATATAGTATCTCAAGCGGAAAGAGAGGTTTTCGCTTCAAAGGTAAGCTCAGTAAATCCAAGGGCAACTACTATGCATATAAATGGGCTAACAGGTCAAGGAGCTTATGAACTAAGTACCTTATTATTTGACGAAGAGCAACAAATAGATTCTGTACAAGGAATGGAGTTAAGATTCCCTATGCCAGCAGCTATGTGCTCCTATTGTTTAGGAGAAACAAGAATAGGAGAAGCATATCAAATGGGAAATGTAAGGAAGATGGAATTAGGTGATGACTATGAATAATTTAACTATAAGACAGCTAGAAGAAAAATATCCTTTTATAATCAGTTATTTTGAAGAAAACAAATTAGATACTACAAATCATAAGGACAAAACATTTAAGGAATATCTAGATAGCTTTAGTCAAGAGGATATAGAGAATTGGGCTATAGATAAGGAAAGATTAGAATCTGATTTACAAACATTTATAGAGCAAATGAAGGAATTTTTAGGAATAAAAGAAGATACAAAGGTAAGCTCTTTAACTATATTAGCAGGTCATGATAAGTCAGGAAATAAAGAAGGATTTGAAGAATTAATTATAAATAAATCAGAAATCATTTCAATAGTAGGGCCTACTGGCTCAGGGAAATCTAGATTATTAGCTGATATAGAATGGACAGCCCAAAAGGATACTCCTACAGGCAGAGGAATATTAATAAATGGAGAGGTACCAGATAAGAAGTGGAGATTTTCTTCTAATAACAAACTAGTAGCTCAGCTTTCGCAAAATATGAATTTTGTAATGGATCTTACAGTTAGAGAATTTCTAGAGCTACATGCACAGAGTAGATTAGTCCAAGATGTAGAAGGAGTAATAGAGAAAATAATTAAAGAAGCTAACAACTTAGCTGGAGAAAAATTTGATTTAGATACTCCGGTCACATCTCTAAGTGGTGGACAATCAAGAGCTTTGATGATTGCAGATACAGCAATACTAAGCTCTTCACCAATAGTATTGATTGATGAAATAGAAAATGCAGGAATAGATAGAAAAAAAGCCTTAGAACTACTGGTATCTGAAGACAAAATAGTCCTTATGGCAACCCATGATCCAATATTAGCCCTTATGGCTAATAGAAGAATTGTAATCAAAAATGGAGGTATAGCTCAGATAATTGAAACTAGTGATGAAGAAAAAGAGTTATTATTAGAGCTTGAGGAAATGGACAATATCATTCAAGGAATGAGAAACAAGTTAAGAGCTGGAGAAAGTTTAGAAAGGGGAATATAAAAATGCATGATGGATGTACAGGAAGTTTTGGTAGTGGAAAGGAAGTTGTAGATAAAATAAGAATGATGGGGTTTAATACTCGTCCAATGCCACCAGGAGTTATTATAAAATGTATTGAATGTGGTAACGAAATTGAAATGACTCATTTGGAAACAAAATGTCCACATTGTAGTATGGTCTATGGCGTAACACCTTGCTCTGTAGCATATCCGGAGAGAATTAAAGCAGCTGGAAAAAATTATTAAAGAAATGCCGTTAAAATTAATATATTTTAATTTTAACGGCATTTTTATTTCAGTTATTTATTTACTATTTTCAGCCTTATCCTTTGAATGTAATTCCGTAACATTAGTGCTTAGCATTTTACAATTACCATCAAATCTAGCATTTTCATGAACTATAAAGCTAGAAACTTCAATATCTCCTATTAAAGTTCCAGTAGAAAGAATAACCAGTTTTGTTTTTGAGTCAACATTTCCATGTATAGTTCCAGCTAAGGAGATATCCCCTGCCTTTATATTTCCGTATACTTTTCCAGTTTCACCTATAACAATGTTTCCATCATAGTCTACGTCGCCTTCAATAAAACCGTCAATTCTAAGATTTCCCTTACCCTCTATTTTGCCAATGATTTTAATGTTTTCCCCAATTAGAGAATCTAGATCTTCAACAACATCTTCTTTTTTTCTAAACATTTTTATCCTCCTTAAACTCTAATCTTTTATCATATCTAATGGATTTATAGGATTATTGTTTTTATGAATTTCAAAATGTAGATGATTTCCTGTAGACCTTCCTGTTCTACCCATTTCAGCAATCAATTGGCCCTTGTCCACTTTATCTCCAACATCAACTAGTAAATTACTATTATGAGCGTATAAAGTTTTGTATCCATAACCATGATCGATAATAATAGTTTTACCATATCCACCCTTTCGACCTGAAAAGGTTACATTTCCCTTAGCGGAAGCTGTAATCTTGGTTCCTTTTGAGTTTGCAA
>CAYMGW010000207.1:0-4994 GCA_964390085.1 uncultured Tissierella sp. | reverse complement strand
TGAATGAAAAAGGTATTCCAGTAAAGCTAATGCCTGTACCTAGGCAAGTCAGCTCAAGCTGTGGAACAGCTGCAAAGATACCTTGTGAATTAGAGCTTGAAATAAAAAAATGGTGCGATGATAAAGATGTACCTATAGATGATTTTCATAAGGTTCAAGATAAAAAAGGAAAGAATTGGTTTTCTAAGCATATTAATAAGTAATATAATAGAGAGAAATTTTCTCTTGAAAGCAAGAGAATATCTCTCTATTTTTATTCTTTTTGTTTTAATTTTATCATTTTTAAAAAATTAGCTTGATTTTTCCAAATTTTCATATATAATTAAATTATTGGCAAAAATATGAAAGGAGGTCGTGAAGATGATTAAAATGAATTTTATAATTAATAATAAAGAAAACTCAATAATTTTAACAACACGACCTAGGTACAAGAACTAATTTTTTGCTACTGAATTTGATACCATAGGTGTGTTCGCCTATGGTTTTTTTATATTCTTGTATTATCCTTCTTAGGGTATCCGTGTCTCAACATAGAAATAACTAACCATAGGTATATGCCTATGGTTTTTTTAATTAAGGAGGGAGAGAATGAGAGATTTTAAAAAACTACTAAAATTTATGGAAGGGTACAGAATTATTTATTTATTTGGAATGATATCAATTCTTATATCTCAAATACTTACTACTGTAACTCCTCTAATCTTAAGAACAACAATTGATAGTATAATTGGTGACGAAGAGATTAACTCTTCAATTATTGAAAAAATAGTTAATTTCTTAGGTGGAAAAGAATTTTTAAAAGAAAGACTATGGATTATGGGGATTTTGCTTATTTCCGTAGCTGTTTTAAGGGGAATATTCTTATATCTTAAAAATACCTTAGCTAGTAAATCAGCAGAAAATACTACTAAGAAAATTAGGGATAAACTCTATGATCATATACAGAGACTCCCCTACGAATATCATGTAAAATCAGAAACTGGAGAACTTATACAAAAGTGTACCTCTGATGTAGATACTATAAAGAGATTTCTAGCTATACAGCTTGTAGAGGTTGCTGGCTCCATTTTTATGCTGATATTTATACTTTATGTAATGTTCACCATGAACATTAAGATGGCCATGATATCAATAATAGTATTACCTATAACATTTTTATTTTCATTTATATTCTTTACTAAGGTAAAAAAAGCCTTTGAGGCCTCAGACGAGGCAGAAGCAAAAATGACTACTACACTTCAGGAAAATTTAACAGGAGTTAGAGTTGTTAAAGCCTTCTCTAGACAAAAATATGAAGTTGATAAGTTTGATGAGAAAAATTTAGAGTATAAAGATTTGACTTATAAGCTAATAAAAGACCTATCAGCTTATTGGGCCATATCTGATTTACTAAGCATGTCTCAAGTTGGATTTGTTGTTATTATAGGCAGCTATCTTACCTATAAAGGTGAATTATCACTTGGATCTTTTGTAGCTTTCATTAGCTATATTAATATGATAATTTGGCCCGTTAGACAAATGGGTAGAACTTTAACAGATATGGGAAAGGCCTTTGTATCTTTAAAGAGAATTGAAGAAATATTTGAAGAGCCTATCGAGATATTAGATGAAAATAATAACAGACCTAATATTAAAGGTAATATAGAATTTAAGAATGTTTATTTTGAGTATGAGAAAAATAAACCAGTTCTAGCTGATCTTTCATTTGAAGTTAAAACTGGTGAAACCATTGCCTTAATTGGACCTACTGGCTCTGGTAAATCTTCTTTGGTACATTTATTACCAAGACTATATGAGTACAATGGCGGTGGCTCAATAAAAATTGATGGAGTTGAGTTAAATACTATAGATAAATCATGGATTAGAAAAAATGTTGGATTAGTGCTACAGGAGCCTTTCCTATATGCAAAAACAATAAAGGAAAATATCAGATTAGCTAATCCATCTATGAAGGATGAAAAGGTAATCAAAGCTGCAAAAACCGCTTCTATCCATGAAGATATTCAGTCCTTTGAATCTGGATATGAAACCCTTGTGGGAGAACGTGGTGTGTCTTTATCTGGTGGTCAAAAGCAAAGAATGGCCATTGCAAGAACAATTATCAATGATTGCCCTGTTGTAATATTTGATGATTCACTTTCTGCTGTGGATACTGAAACAGATATTTCCATTAGAAAAGCTTTGAGTAACAGAAAAAACAAAGCTACTACTATTATTATATCCCATAGGATTTCAACTGTAGCTGAAGCAGATATGATACTGGTAATAGATAAAGGAAAAATAATCCAAAGAGGTACTCATGATGATTTAATAAAAGAAGAAGGATTATATAAACGAGTATATAATATACAGAACTCATTAGATGATGAAGTAATGAATGCATAGGAGGTGTTAGTTTGACACAAGAAAGTATTAATCAAGATAAAATACAAATTAATATATGGAAAGATTTCTTTAAATATTTAAAACCATATAAACTTCAGTTTGGAATACTGTCTTTAATGATGGTATGCCTTGGGATATTGGATTCAATTTTCCCTTTAATGACCAAATATGCCATAGATAATTTTATAGAGAAAAGCACCTTAGTTGGAATAGAAAAATTTGCTATCGTGTATTTCCTTGCAGTAATTGCTTTAGCAACTACAGTTTATCTATTTATAGCCTTAGCTGGAAAGCTAGAAACAAAAATGGCCTATGATATTAGAAGGATTGGGTTTGAAAAGCTTCAGCTTTTACCCCTATCCTATTACGATGATAAGGCTGTTGGATGGTTAATGGCAAGGATGACTTCTGATATAGGTAGATTGTCAGAAACCATATCTTGGTCCTTAGTAGACCTTGCATGGGGTTTTTCAATGATGACTGCTGTAACTATTGCAATGATTAGACTAAATTTAAAATTAGCTTTAATTACATTATCTGTAATACCAATATTGGCAGTTATCAGCTTTTATTTTCAAAAGAAAATACTAAAGGCTCAAAGAGATGTAAGAAAGATAAACTCCAAGATTACAGCTGCATATAATGAGGATATTCAAGGTGCTAAAACTACAAAAACCTTAGTTAGGGAAGATATTAATCTTAAGGAGTTTTCTGAAATAACAACATCTATGAGAGATAAATCCATAAGAGCTACTGTAATTTCCTCAATTTATCTACCTATTATACTTACTTTAGGTAGTATAGGTACTGCCTTAGCCTTAAACTATGGTGGTAAAGGGGTTTTATTAGGTGCTATTTCCTATGGAACATTGGTGGCTTTTATATCTTATACAGCTCAATTCTATGAGCCAGTACGTCAAATAGCTGTAATATTTGCAGAACTACAGGCTGCTCAAGCTTCAGCTGAAAGAGTTTTCTCTTTACTAAATGAAGTTCCTGCTATACTAGATAGTGATGATGTTGTGGCTAAGTATGGAGATTTATTAAATCCTAAAAAAGAGCATTGGCCTGAAATCAAAGGAGCCGTTGAATTTAAAAATGTATCCTTCTCTTATAAAACTGGAGAAACTATACTGGATAATTTCAATCTAAAGGTTAAACCTGGTGAGACTATAGCGCTAGTTGGTGAAACTGGCTCAGGAAAATCAACTATTGTAAATCTATTTTGTAGATTTTATGAGCCTACATCTGGTGAGATCTTAATCGATGGTATAAATTATAAAGATATGCCTCAAAACTGGATACATGAAAATCTTGGATATGTGCTACAAGCTCCTCATTTATTCAGTGGTACCATAAAGGACAATATTAGATATGGTAATCTAGAGGCTTCAGATGAAGAAATCATAGCTGCAAGTAAATTAGTTGATGCTCATAGCTTTATTATGGAAACTGAAAAAGGTTATGATACTGAAGTTGGTGAAGGTGGAGGCTTACTTTCCACTGGACAAAAACAGCTTATTTCTTTTGCAAGGGCAGTAGTTCGTAATCCAAGGCTATTTGTACTTGATGAAGCTACTTCATCTATAGATACGGAAACCGAAAAAATTATTCAAGATGCTATACACAAGGTACTAGATGGAAGAACATCCTTTGTTATAGCTCATAGGCTGTCTACCATAAGAAATGCAGATAGGATCTTAGTTATTAGAGATGGTAAAATTCAAGAGGCTGGAACTCATAAGGAATTGATTAAGAAGAAAGGTTATTATTATAATCTATATACTAATCAGTTTATTGAAGAACAAAGTATGGATGTATTGGGGTAAAATTGATAATGGATGTTTCTGGTGTCTGACTGACACTAGAGACATCCATTTCATTTACCAAATTACATCATAAATTCCTTTTCTATTACTCCCCTTAACTTAACCCTATTTTCTTCACTTCCATTTAACTCTATTACCTTCTTTACCTTAGTAGGTTTTTCTGTTAAGATAACAATTTTATCTCCTAGTGTTAAAGCTTCTTCTATATCATGGGTTACTATAATACATGTTCTATTTTCAATTATCCTTAGTTCCTTAAAGAAATCTATTAATATTTGCTTACTATTAATATCCAAGGATTTAAAAGGTTCGTCCATTATAAGTAGTTTCGATGGATAAGCAAAGGCCCTTAATATACTTATCTTCTGTCTCATTCCACCACTAAGGTCTTTAGGATAATAGTATTTATATTCCTCTAAGTTAACTAATTTTAAATACTTATCTATAGTAGTTTCAATTTGCTCTTTATCCATTTTACCTTTCAAAACAAATTTTATATTATCTTTTACATTTTTCCATTTAATAAGTCTATCCTCTTGAAAAACAAAGGATATGTCTTCTTGAAATCCTAGTATCTCCCCTGAATCTTCTGTTGTTATGCCTGCTATTATATTTAAGAGAGTTGTTTTTCCACAGCCAGAGGGTCCTAAGATACATGTAGTTTTATTTTTAGGAAAATCAATGCTAATATCTTCTAATACTTTTAACTCATTATAATTTTTATTTATATTTTTGACTTGATACATAAGTATTTTATCCCTTCTAGTATATACTCAAATA
>CAYMGW010000206.1:1767-5001 GCA_964390085.1 uncultured Tissierella sp. | reverse complement strand
CCAAACTCTAGTTAATCAACCCCTTTCTTCAGGTTTTAACTATCATTACTCATCTTATGCTTAAGACACAAATTAATGGAAAGTCAATCATGTTGCCTTTGTTCTTCGTTTTGTCAAACTTATATTTAACAATTAAGTTAATATAAGATAAATCTTATGCAAGGGTAATCGATTAATTAACTAATTTGCAATTATCATATAAGCTTGACACTAATATGGCTTCTTTTATTACATTATTATTTTTTACTAGATCAAATATTTCTTCTTTATCTATGGGTGAATTAGTTTGACAAAATATTTTTGTATATGTATCAACTGGAAATAGAGGTGTTCTTAGCATGAAGAAGTCTGATGATTTGAAGGGATTATTTTCTTTACTTTTGTTATTTATTTGTTTAGACATAAAAATCTCCTTTCCATAATATGCTATTACCTTTACTAAAATTAGTAAAGGTAATAGCATATTAATAATAAGTTTTTCTACTCACTAAACATAAGTATCAAACGATTCTCTAACTCTCTTAACTCCATCATAATCTTTTCTGAAGAATATCTTTCATCTGCAAATACTGCTTTTACAATAATTGATTCTAACTCTTCTTTTAAGAATCTTTCCTGTTCTTCTATCAATGGTTCTTCACTGCCTATTACATAAGCTCCTCTATAGCTTGCTCCCCTATAGTTCCTTGTCCTCTTCCCTTCTTTTATTTGATTTAATGTAGTTTTTCTTAACTCTACTATTTCTTTATCTACTCCCTCATCTTGTTCTAGGCTTTCTATTTCCCTTTCTATTGTTTCTACTACTGGAGTTGTAAAGGATAAACGTCTTTCTGAATTAAAGTTAGAATTAGTCATATCTGCATATTCCGTATAATAGTCTATATCTTTATATAATTTAAGCTGTAACTCATCACTAATTAGATAGTCTAAGAATTCCAATGCTTGTTCTATATTTTTTCCATTTCTATTTACTATAAATCCCCAGCTTGAATACGTAGGATATGGTCTTGGCAGTAAAATTATATTCTCTGGTTCTATGTCCACATAATCTCCATGATAATATGTCCCACCACCGTTTTCATCAATAATATATTTAGATTTATTTCTATGTGTTTCTATAGCATTTAAGCAATTTGAACCTCTCATTACGGGAATATTTGGATTTTTACCTATTCCTAATCCCCATGAGTCTACAGTATCTCGTTTTTCTTCAATAAAGTTGTTATATCCAAAGCTTTCAGGCAACAGCTCATATAACATTCTGTGGTAATTCTCATATTTATAGTTTATTCTCTTTTCAAATCTATTTGATTCTAATAATTCATATCTTATATTCTCTATAAGTTCTACCATTTCTTTATCTGCTACCTCTACTATTCCTTCTTTATTAAAAGATAAGTTATATTCTTTTAATTTAGAATTAATCATTAAATTTACAGCTATTGGTGATATATAAGCACTTTCATTTTGATAAAATGTATTCATTATATGATGAAAATCATCTTCTGTCCACTCTATATTTGGTTCTTTAAGGTTTAATTCCTTTAATAATTTTTTATTTAGGACTACTGTATTTACAGCCATGGATATAGGTACAAAATATCCATCCTTTAAACTACTATATATATTTTTATAGTTTGATAGTTTATCTTCCACCTTAAGTGCTACTCCTTCTTTAACTAAGTTTCTGTATTCTTCTCCACCAGATATAAAAACTAGACTTGGACCACCTTCTAGATACAGTTCTGTATTTCTCTTATTTAAATACTCTTCATAGTTATTAGCAGTAGGATATATAAGTTTTACTAAGGTTCCTTTATCCTCAAGAAAACTTCTTGTTCCAACTTCTAGGTATTCCATATAGGTCGAATTTTCATTTGTTCTATATGTAAATTCTTCATACTCATCATTTATATTCATGGTGTTGAATTTTGATAAAATTATCAATACTTCATTCTCAGTTGTTTGACTAGTATTGATTATATTGTTTTTGGCTTCTTTACATCCAGTTAATAAGATTATTATAGTTAATGTTAATATGCTAGATATGATTCTTTTCATTTTATTTCTCTCCTTTTAAGGATATTGCAATATAGACTGCCTTTATTTTATATGTCTCCTACAAATTTATGTCCTATATTTTATCTAGGAAATACATATTTGTTCTGAACACCCTTTTACACATGTTGCTATTGATTCTATAGAAAGTACAGTTAATGCCCCTGTTATTCCATGGGATAGACCTAGATTAAAATTCCCTTTTTTATAAAACTCCTTTTCACTATCTAAAAATTGTTTTTCAGAGGATATATAATAATTTGGTACTATATGTCCATAAACATCTCTCTCCTGAGTCAATGAAACAAGATATGAAAGTCCTCCAAAAAGATAATTCGGAAGACTTTGTATTTTATTTTCTATTAGTGTTTTTAACATTATCATATATTGATGAGATAATTCTTCTACATCACTTTCATTCTGTGCTATATAGTTTTATTTTTTGTCGAACTATATTTGAAAATCTAAACTATCTTTCGATATTTTATTACATTTAAGCTAAGTCTTCTATTCACTAAACATAAGTATCAAACGATTCTCTAACTCTCTTAACTCCATCATAATCTTTTCTGAAGAATATCTTTCATCTGAAAATACCACTTTTATAATAACTGCTTCTAACTCTTCTTTTAAGAATCTTTCCTGTTCTTCTGTTAGTTGCTCTTTTACGTTAATTTTATATGCTCCCTTAAAACTACTGCCTCTATAGTTTCTTGTTCTTATGCCTTCTTTTATTTGTTTTAGTATTTCTAATCTCATTTCTATTAACTCTTTGTCTACTCCTTCTCTATTGTCTATATCTAATATTTCATCTTCTATTGTTTCAACTATAGGGGTACTAAATGATATAAGTTTCTGTGCATGATGCTTATCATCTAAGTTTGTATATACCTTAAGTTGTGCCTCGTCGCTTAATAGCATATCTAAGAATTCTAAGGCTTCCTCTATGTTTTTGCCATTTCTATTTACTATAAATCCCCAACTAGAATATGTAGGATATGGTCTTGGCAATAAAATTGTTTCTTCATGAGTCACTGGTACAAAAGATTCTCCTTGATAGAAATTCACATCGAAGTTGTTTCTTTGAGCATATTTTTCTTTATTATTATTTGTTGCTAATGCATTTAAGCAATTAGTGCTTCCCCATGGTAAAATGTAGGGATGTATTCCAAAATC
>CAYMGW010000206.1:0-1757 GCA_964390085.1 uncultured Tissierella sp. | reverse complement strand
CATGTATCTATATAGTCCTTTTCCTCTTTATTTAAATCATAATATCCCAAAGCAGTTATTGGCTTATACATCATATTATAATAATTTTCGTATGTATAATCTTCTCTTTGCTTGAATCTATTAGATTCTAGAAGCTGATATCTTATATCTTCTATTGCTTTTATCATTTCTTCATTGGAGATGTTAATCTCTCCTTTATTGTTTAAATATATACTACTATCTCCTAATTTAGAATTTATCATCAAATATATCACTTCCGGTGTAATAAATGTGTTGCCATTTTGATTAAAGGCATCTATTATACTTTCAAAATCTTCTTCTCCCCAGTTCGACTTTGGTTTATCTATATTTAGTTCATTTAATCCTCTTTCATTTAAAAAGACTGTATCTACAGCCATAGACATAGGAACAAAATATCCATCCTTTAAACTATCATATATATTCTTATAATTTGAGAGTTTTTCATTTACTTCTAATGCTATTCCTTCTCTAATTAAATTTTGGTAATCTTCTCCACCAGATATTAAAATTAATTCTGGACCATCTTCTAAATAAAACTGTGCATTTCTATTTTGTAGATATTCATCATAGTTATTTGCACGTGTATGTTCAATATTTACTTTTACTCCCGTTTTATTTGTATAGTCCATTCTAACCAAAGATAATTGCTTCATGTAACTATCAATTTCCAATAGTGTCATCCCTTGCCTATTATAGATTTTATTCATGTTCATGGTATTATGCCTTGACATCATTATTGTAATCTCTTTTTCTTCTCCACTTTCTACAGCTTCCTTGTTAGAACTACTAATCTCTACATTAGTTTTATTAGCTTTTTTACATCCAGTTATTAATGTTAATATAATCAATATTGTTAAAAATAAAGATATTTTTCTTTTCATTTTTACCTCCTATTCACTAAACATAAGCATTAAACGATTCTCTAATTTTCTCAACTCCATCATAATCTTTTCTGAAGAATATCTTTCATCTGCAAATACTGCTTTTACAATAATTGATTCTAACTCTTCTTTTAAGAATCTTTCCTGTTCTTCTGTAAGTGGTTCTTCTCTATCTATTACATAAGCTCCTCTATAGCTTGCTCCTCTATAATTTCTTATTCTCTTTCCTTCCTTTATTTGGTTTAATGTAATTTTTCTTAAATCTACTATTTCTTTATCTATTCCCTGTTCTTCCTCTAGTTTTTCTATGTCCTTTTCTATGGCTTCCACTATTGGAGTTGTAAATGATAGGAATCTTTGAGTATTATGCTTTGAATCATTTTTATCCGAATATTCAGTGTAGTTATCTATATCCCTATATAATTTAAGCTGTAATTCATCACTAAGTAAATAGTCTAAAAATTCCAATGCTTCTTCGATATTTCTTCCATTTCTATTGACTACAAATCCCCAGCTTGAATATGTTGGATATGGTCTTGATAGCAAAACCGTATCTTCTGGTTCTATCTCTATAAAATCTTCATCAGTATATGCTGCATTCAGATTTTCATCAAAAATATATTTAGATTTATTCTTATGGGTTTCTATTGCATTTAAACAATTTGAACCTCTTTTTACTCTAATATTAGGGTTCTTCCCCAACTCATCTTCTTGCGAGAAAATTAAATCTTCAATTTCTTGACTTATACTCTCATACGTTTTTCCTTCATGTGATAGGTCATATAACATTACAAGATAATTTTCATATTTGTAAGCTTTTCTCTGTTTAAATCTATTCGATTCCAAAAGTTCATA
>CAYMGW010000205.1:4484-5011 GCA_964390085.1 uncultured Tissierella sp. | reverse complement strand
ATTATATGCCTATGATGAAAAACAGGGTAAGATAATTATAGAAAAAGAGAGAATAAATATGCTTCTAAATGTATAAATAATAAGTTCACTTTTGGGTGCCTGGCACCAAAAAAGTGAACTTATTATTTTATCTATTCAATTGCAAAAAGGAATTCACCTTCACAAGCAAGCTCATCTCCAACATAAGCTTTCCCTTCTCCAACCCCTATAGAGCCTCTAATCCTAGTTAATTCTACTTCCATTCTAAGGGTATCTCCAGGTACTACTTTCTTTTTAAATCTTACCTTATTTATTCCAGCAAAGTAAGGGGTTTTTCCTTTGTACTTTTCATCGGATAGTAGGATTACAGCTCCTACTTGAGCCATAGATTCTACTATTATAACTCCTGGCATTACAGGAAGATGAGGAAAATGACCTTGAAAAAATGGTTCGTTTATTGTTACGTTTTTATAACCTATCCCCCTTACTCCTATTTCTTCTATCAAAACTTTATCTATAAAGAGAAAAGGATATCTATGGGGAATAAT
>CAYMGW010000205.1:819-4474 GCA_964390085.1 uncultured Tissierella sp. | reverse complement strand
TATATTTAACAATTTATCCATAAAATCGCTCCTTTTTAATATTTTCTAGCGAAAATTTAGTGATTGATTATTTTATTATATTCATATATACTAAATCATAAAGTTTTATTCATATAATATTAATAATAATCTAAAGAAAATTAATTTGCAAACATTTTTAAAGGAGGTGGTAAATGGGAATAGTAAGTAGGAATTCACAATTTAATATGGAGGTGGAAAATGAAGAATTTTTGTGTAGGAATTTCTGGTGTAGGTAGCTATGTACCTGAAAGAGTTATTACTAATCATGATTTATCTGAGATAGTAGAAACATCAAATGAATGGATTATAGAAAGAACAGGGATACATGAGAGAAGAATAGCAGAATCCCATATGGCAACCTCTGACATAGCAACCATAGCAGCAAAAAATGCATTAGAAGATGCCAATATCAAACCAGAAGATATTGACCTAATAATTGTGGCAACAGTAACAGCTGATCATGCTTTTCCATCAACTGCTTGTATAGTTCAGAAAAATATAGGAGCAGTGAAAGCGGCAGCATTTGATATAAGCGTAGGATGTTCAGGCTTTGTTTATGGCTTATCTGTAGGAGAAAGTTTTATCAAATCAGGAGCTTATGAGAAGGTCTTAATCATAGGTGCAGAGACATTATCAAGAATAGTAGACTGGCAAGATAGAAATACTTGCGTATTATTTGGGGATGGTGCAGGAGCCTGTGTATTAGAAAAATGTGATGAAGACCTTGGAATCCTTTCAGCTGAACTAGGGTCTGATGGTGCAAATGGAGAGGTATTAATTCAACCAGCAGGAGGCTCTAGATTACCAGCGAATATTGACACTGTAGAAAATAGACTTCACTTTGTAAAGATGGATGGAAAAGAAGTATTTAAATTTGCTGTAAGGGTCATGGAAAGAGCGTCTATAAATGCTTTAGAAAAAGCTAATCTTCAATTAGAGGATTTAGACTTTTTAGTTCCACATCAAGCCAATATGAGAATAATAGATGCAGCAGCTAAGAAATTAAAGCTAGAAAAAGATAGAATTTGTGTAAACCTAAATAAATATGGCAATATGTCTTCAGCCTCTATTCCAGTAGCCCTTGATGAAGCAGTAAAGGACAATAGAATCAAGAAGGGTGACAATGTACTTCTGGTAGCCTTTGGGGCAGGTCTTACTTGGGCTTCAATGACTATAAAATGGAGTAGGAGGGAAGATAGGTAATGTGGAAGACAAGAATAGCTGATATGTTAAATATCAAGTATCCTATATTACAAGGAGGCATGGCTTGGGTAGCGACTCATGAATTAGCCGCAGCTGTATCAGAAGCTGGAGGCCTAGGAATCATAGGAGCAGGAAATGCACCAGGAGAAGTAATAAGGGAAGAAATTAGAAAGCTTAAGGAATTGACGGATAAACCATTTGGTGTAAATATTATGTTAATGTCACCTTTTGCTGAGGATATTGTAGGTATAGTATGTGATGAAGGAGTTCCTGTTGTAACTACAGGTGCAGGAAGTCCAGGAAAGTATATAAATAAATTAAAAGAGCATAATGTAAAAATCATACCTGTAGTACCTACTGTGTCTTTAGCCGTGAGATTAGAAAGAGAAGGCGTTGATGCCCTAATCGTAGAAGGAACTGAAGCTGGAGGTCATATTGGAGAATTGACCACTATGGTTTTAGTGCCTCAAATCGTTGATGCAGTAAAAATTCCTGTTATAGCAGCAGGAGGAATCGGTGATGGAAGAGGAGCCTTAGCAGCTTTGACTTTAGGAGCAGAAGGAGTGCAAATAGGCACTAGATTTGTATGCTCAACTGAAGCAAAGGTCCATGTAAATTATAAAGAAGCAATAGTAAAATCAAAAGACAGAGATGCCCAAGTAACTGGGAGAAGTACTGGTCATCCTGTAAGAGCTTTAAGAAATAAATTTACAAGAGAATTTTTAGAACTTGAAAACAGTAATGCTCCTTTGGAAGAACTAGAGCTATTGGGTTCGGGAAGATTAAAACTAGCTGTAGTAGAAGGAGATATAGAAAAAGGATCTTTAATGTCTGGTCAAATTGCAGGACTCATTAAAGATATTAAGCCATGCAAGGAAATAATAGAGGATATAGTTTCTGAAGCTGAGAAAAGGCTAGATTCATTGCATTTACTAAAGGAAGGTGAAAGCAATGAATAAATTAGCATTTATATTTCCCGGGCAAGGCTCTCAATATGTAGGAATGGGCAGTGACTTTTATGAAAACTATGCAGAGTCAAAAAAAGTATTTGACGAAGCAAATGAAGTATTAAATATGGACTTAAAGAGTATATGCTTCACTGGAAGTGAGGAAGACCTAAAAAGAACGGAAAATACTCAACCAGCCATATTAGCTACAAGTATAGCAATACTGAAAGCATTAGAAGCTAGAGGTATAGACTGTGAATATACTGCAGGACTTAGTTTAGGTGAATATACGTCCTTAGTTACTAGCGGTAGTATAGAGTTTAAAGATGCTCTCAAAGTTGTAAAAGAGAGAGGAAAGTTTATGCAAGAGGCAGTTCCCTTAGGAGTAGGAGGGATGGCTGCAATATTAGGATTAAACAGAGAAATGATCCCTTCTATTTTACAAAAAACTAAGGAATACGGGCTAGTTGAAGTAGCAAACTATAATAGTCCAGAGCAAATAGTATTATCGGGAGAAATAAAGGGACTTCATATTGCATGTGAAGAAGCAGTTAAATTAGGTGCTAAAAAAGCAGTACCATTACCTGTATCAGCACCATTTCATTCATCTTTATTAGCTTCAGCAGGAGAAAAACTAAAAAATGAACTATCTAAAGTAGATATAAAAGATACAAATAAGAAATTTATATCCAATGTAGATGCAAAGCTTCTATCAAGTAAGGATGAAATCAAACCTAAATTAGTAAATCAAGTGAGCAATTCAGTATTGTGGCAACAATCTGTAGAGTATATGCTCAATGAAGGTGTAGATACTTTTGTAGAAATAGGACCAGGTAAATCCCTCTCAGGCTTTGTAAAACGTATTGGCAAAGCAATGGGCAAGGAAGTAAAGGCCTTGAATGTAAGTGATGTTAATTCCTTTGAGGAAACAGTTCAATATATAAAATCATTGAAGGGTGAATAGTGGGAAAGATAGTGAAAAGTGAATAGTGAAAAGTTTTAAGTAAATCTTTTGGGTCTTTTGATCTTTTTTAACTATTCGCTATTAACTATTAGTTATTCACTAAAAAATGGGAGGTGAACAAAGATGGGGCTAAATAATAAGGTAGCCTTAATAACTGGTGGCTCAAGAGGTATAGGTAAAGAAATCGCCCTAGAATTAGCTAAAAATGGTGTTAATATAGCAATTAGCTATGTTAGTAATGGAGAAAAAGCTAAGGAGGTACTAGAGGAGATAAAGTCCTACGGAGTTAAGGCAGCAGCTATAAAGGCAAATGTGTCAGTAGAAGAAGATGTTATTCAGATGATAAAGGCAATAGAAGAAGAACTAGGTACTATAGATATCTTAGTCAATAATGCAGGAGTTACAAAAGATAACTTACTCATTAGGATGAAAGAGGAAGACTGGGATGAGGTAATGAATGTCAATCTAAAAGGAACCTTCCTCTGTACCAAGGCAGTATCAAGAGCGATGATGAAAAAGA
>CAYMGW010000205.1:0-809 GCA_964390085.1 uncultured Tissierella sp. | reverse complement strand
CTCGGTGGTATCATTGAAGAGATCTTCGGTCAAATGATGAAGAAAAAATATGGAAAGATAATAAATATTACTTCTGTAGTAGGAGTAATGGGAAATGCTGGTCAAGGAAACTATTCTGCTTCAAAGGCTGGAGTCATTGGATTTACAAAATCCATGGCAAAGGAATTAGCTAGTCGTGGCATTAGAGTAAATGCAATAGCACCAGGATTTATTCAGACAGATATGACAGAAGGATTAAAGGATGAAATAAAAGAGGCAATGCTAAAAGAGATACCTTTAAACTATTTTGGAAATCCAAAGGACATTGCAAATTTAGTAGTATTTTTAGCCAGCGAAAGCTCAGACTATATAACAGGCCAAGTAATAAATGTAAATGGCGGTATGTATATGTAAGAAAAGTGAAGAGTGAAAAGTGAATAGTTTTTAGTAAGGCTTTTGGGTCTTTTAATCTTTCTAACTATTAGTTATTCACTATTAACTATTAACTAAATTAACGGGAGGAATATATAAATGATATTTGAAAAAGTTGTAAATATAATAGCAGAGCAATTAGGAGTAGACGATATAGAGAGTATAACAATGGAGACTTCCATGATGAAGGACTTAGAAGCAGATTCATTAGATGCAGTAGAGATAATGATGGCATTAGAAGATGAATTTGGAATTACTGTACCAGATGAAGATGCGGAAAAGTTTAAAAACATTGGAGATATAGTAAAATACGTAGAAGAAAAAACTGAATAATACCTTAATATTGGAGGTAAAAAATGAAAAGAGTCGTAATAACAGGATTAGTTGCCGTAACACCT
>CAYMGW010000204.1:4322-5016 GCA_964390085.1 uncultured Tissierella sp. | reverse complement strand
CATACTAATCCTATAGATATATGAAAGGATGATGGTATGGAAAACCCAAGAGCTCTTGCTGAAATACTTGAACAAGCTAAAAAAATAGAGGAAAATAATTTTGCGAATATGGAGCATTTTACAAGTATAAGTATGCTACTTAATGCCAATGATTTGGGAAGAACTAAGGATAAGGAATTATCCAAGAAATTCGATAAACTAAATAAACAAATGGAAGATATAAATAAGCTGACATCCGATTTATTAAATGATTTGTCAAGTAGATATAATTAAGAGAAGGCAAAGGGTTTCCTTTGCCTTCTCTTAATTATGCTTTTATCATTAAATTTATATATTTTACAACGGATTTTAGTGAACCTCTAATTATTCTAAAAATATTATTTATCCCATACCTATGAATCATCTTTGTATTTTTATTTATAAATAAATTTATATATAGATTTGTCTTTAATAGCTCACAATAATATCTTCGTAAACTTATTTTAGATGGTTTAATGATTACCTGTCCAAAGCTCCACTTTTCATAATCTTCTTTTTTATAAAGTAATCTATTTTCATATTGTTTATACATTGGTAGATTAGGAAATGGAGTTAAAGGACTAACTGAGGATATCTGCGGTCTTAACTTCTTTATAAATGCTCTAAATAATTGGAAGTCTCTTTTATTCCAATCTGGGTGAGCAATAAATGAAGC
>CAYMGW010000204.1:0-4312 GCA_964390085.1 uncultured Tissierella sp. | reverse complement strand
CTCTAAGTATTGTAGCTGCCTTATAACTATCTTCTATGGTAGATTTCTTTCTATACTTTTCCATCTCTACTTCATTAAAAGTTTCGTATCCAACCAGTACAGCCTTTAACCCTAACTCAACAAATTCCTCAATAATATCCTTATATTCTATTATTCCTTTCACAGAACCATATACTATATAATTCTTTTTTAAATCTAATTCTTTTACAAGCTTAATAAATGTTTTAATTTTTTCTTCACTGGCAAAAAAGTCATTATCTATGAACATTATAGTTGGCTCTTTAATCTGTACTAAATCTCTTTTAGTTATCTCTAAATCAATTAATCTTTCTTTTACTCCTTCTATTCTCCATCTAAGGCAGAAATCACAAACCTTTTCACAGCCCATTCCAAATTCCATAATAGCTGCAGGTTGATATCCAAAGTATGAGTATTCATTACGATACTTTTCAGTTGATGCTCTATCTGGAAGTAAGTATTCATTGGAACATTTTTTACCCGTAGACTTATAATCTATTACTCTTGATCTTATGCCATCTATAGGAATGATTTTTCCCTCTATGGATATTAAATTGAAAAATTTCTTTAAATTGTCTCTTTGAATATATTCCAAAATATGATCTACTGCATCATGTATAAAAGCTTCTGGATTAAGGTAGGTTTGTGTGCCCCCTATAACAGTTATTATCCTTTTATCTACTCTCTTAGCTTCAACACATAGCTCAATAACCTTGTTTACATCTATACATAAGCTTGTTATCCCCAATACATCAGGATTATATGAATTTAACTTCTCAGTTAATTCCATAGTTTCAATCATCATATCAAAAATTTCAACATCATGGTCTTCCTTTATTACACCATAAATCATTTCAAGCCCTAGAGGCTCTGAAAACATAAAATCACTTACAGTTATTGCCTGTTTAATTCTTGGAGGTCTAACTAACAATACTTTCATATACTTTCCCCTGTCTAAAATATATTAGGTGTAATCCTTTGCTTTATCTGATATCTATAATATAAATTTACTAAAGAATAAAACAAGAATTTACCTGGGCTTCTTAAAAAATCTTTTCTTAAAATATTTCTCTTAATAATAGACTCTATAGTAAAAACAGATTCATATAACTCCCAGTAGGCCTTAGTCAATTCTTCTGGAGTCATATTCGCTGGCTTATGCACAGCTTGTGTTCCGTCATAAGCATATATATTATCATTTACTAATCTTCCTTGGTTTACTATTTCCTTGAAGAATTTTGTTCCTGGAATAGGGGTCAAAATATAAAATCTAGGCACAGAAATTTTATTTTCTTCTATAAAATTCTTTGTTGCCCTAATGGATTCTATTGTATCTCCCTCTCCTCCAACTACCATTTCTGTAGATACTTCTATATCATAAGACTTAATGTTTTTTATTAATCTAGAGTATTCTGAAGGATTTGCCCAACCTTTATTCATAGCTATTAGACTATCCTTAGAAAGGCTTTCAAGACCAAAACTAAGAGTGGTACAACCACTTTCTGATAATGCCCTAAGCAACTCATTGTCTTCTCCTATTCTAATATCACATTGACTCATCCATTCCATATTCAATTTTTTAATCTCTTTTAATAATGTCATCAAATACTCTCTATTGGAAAAAATATTGTCGTCTAAAAGTAAGAATTTTTTAAATCCTAAATCCTTTACCTGTCTAATATCTCGTAGTACCTCTTCCATATCTTTTCTTATATAGGAGCCCTTATATAGGCAAGCAACGGAGCAAAAGCTACAAATATTTGGACATCCTCTCCCTGCTTGAACAGGTAGAAAATCTCCAATACTTTTATTTACTATTAAATCAAAACGAGGAAGTGGTGTTGAAAAGATACCATTCTCTATTCTTTTTTCATAGGTTTTCTTTAGATTCCCTTTTTCGAAATCCGCAAGTAACTCTTTGAATACAAGCTCCCCATCTCCAATTACTACAGCATCACAATATTTTAATGCTTCCTCTGCCATTATACTGGCCATATATCCTCCTAAGACTACTGTTTTCCCCTTATCACGAAAGGCCTTAGCTATGTCAATAGAACGAATTACACCATGACCCATGGTGCTAATTCCAATTAAGTCTGCATCTGTATCAAAAGGAATATCTTCAATTATTTCAAGAATTATTTCTGCCTCCCAATTTTCTGGTAGCATGGCTCCTAAAAGAGGCATAGCTAACCCTACAAAATACAATCTTTTTTTCTTAATAGGCTTATGGGTTTGATCATATGGGCTTGGTTGAATAAGAAGTATTTTTTTCATCAATAACCCCTCACAATCTTGTAAATATATTGAAAACTCACACAGCTACTACCCC
Organism: uncultured Tissierella sp.; assembly: GCA_964390085.1. GTDB lineage: Bacteria > Bacillota > Clostridia > Tissierellales > Tissierellaceae > Tissierella. Next base: position 1,962 of record CAYMGW010000204.1, on the reverse strand, counting down.
ACAACATTTTAATATTAGATTTTATTCCATATTTTTTAATTAATGCATACATATGCTTAGGTCTCATAATTATTCTATAGTATGCAATTAACAATTCTAAATAAAATCTTCTAATGCTCATAAATTTAGGTCTTAGAATTACATGAGCCATATCCCATAGATGATAATCTTCTCTTTCTACTAACAATTCAGGTAAATATCTTTCAAATATCTCCGTTCCTGGCAGTGGTGTTAGAGGTTGAAGATTTACAAACCTTACATCTAATACCTTTAACCATTTAGTCAATTGCCTAAAATCATCTACAGTAAAATCTAATGGCACGATTAAAGTGGCATATAGCTCAATATCTAGTGCTTTTAAAATTTTTATACATTCTTCATTAATCTCTTTAGTTGTTCCTTTGTTATATGTTTTTAAGTCTTTAGATTTAAAGGATTCAATTCCTACTATAACTGCCTGCAACCCACATTCCTTAAGTTCCTTTAAAATATCTTTATTCTTTACTATAAAATCTGCTCTACCATAAACTAAATATTTCTTCTTTATACTTCTTCTTTTGATAGCAAAAATAAATTCCTGAAGCCTGTCCGAATTGTAGAGAAAATCATCATCTACAATATATACTTCTTCCTCTTTAATATTCTCCAGCTCATCTACTATGTCTTCAATTTCCCTTGTAAAATACTGAGTTATTTCTTTGCAAAAACAAAAGCTACAATTATATGGGCATCCATAGGATGTTTTTATTAAAGCACAAGGACTATGAAACATATAATAATACTGCTTCCTATACTTAGAAACCGCCTCTCTTTCTGGATGCTTATAATTGAAATATGTCTTTTTAGGTCCTAAGTCCATAAGCATATGGCTGATTTCCTTAGTATTCTTGCCTTGTAATAGGCCTTCTAATGTTAAATTAAATCCATCAATACCATTTCTAGTATAAATAAAGTCTATATATTCTGAATTAAAGTCCTCACCCACTACTTCTGCATGGACTCCTCCTACACCTATTTTTACATTGGGAAGTAGTTCTTTAGATTTCTTTGCTAATTCCTTTATGATACCTACATGAGTAATATATCCTGTATATATAACAAAATCAGGCTTTTCCTCTAGTAATATATTCTTATAAGGCTCTTTTTCAACTATCAAATCTATTATCTTTGCTTCAACTTTATTTTTTATTCTATCTGGTATATTGGATACTAAGTATTCCAATTCCAAGGGCTCACATATCATTACATGCTGTAGACCAATAGTTTCTTTATGAGGTTTAGGACGAACTAATAGTACTTTCATATCTTTACCTTCTTTAAAGTATATATTGCAATTCTAGGCATAAAAAATCTTTCCTTTATAATCTTTAAATTTTCTGTTTCAAAATAATATTCAGTAAGCTTTCTAAATTTAATATCTGATGGATAGTTTGCAGGGCCAGTAGTAGCTTTTACAAAAAATAGTGCCAATTTATCATAAAAACTATCTCCACTTGCAAACCCAATAATTATCCTTCCATCATCCTCTAATAATCTAGACAACTGTGACATTACCTTATCTGGAGTTTTATAATATGGTAAAGAATGGGTACAAGTAATGATATGGAATTTATCGTCTAATTTATCTAAATCATCTACATTCATATTGATATGTTTAACTTTAGGATTTCTTTTACTTGACACCTCTAACATTCCTTCAGAAAAGTCAATCCCAGTAATATCTAGATTTTTATATTCATTCTCTAAATCTCGGATTAATTCTCCTGGTCCACAACCTAAATCTAATATTTTAGTAATTTTTTCTTCTTTTATATATTTACTTATGGTCTTTATAACATAATCTCTAGTAGGCCTTAGGGAATATTTTTGTACCCACAACCTTTCATATTTCTTAGCCCAAAAGTTCCATATTTTTGCCGTCATCTCTAATCTCCTATTTCTTTGAAATATATTTCCAAATCC
>CAYMGW010000203.1:0-5017 GCA_964390085.1 uncultured Tissierella sp. | reverse complement strand
TAAGCCATATAGTACCATCTTCCATATAAACATCGATTTTGGTTTCTCCCTTTTCAGTTTGATAGATAAGAATTTCACCTTTTTGATTTATATCCAAAAGTACACCTCCTATAACTTTCTCATAACTCCAATAATTTATTAAATATAAAAAACAGCTAAATTTATTATATAGTATATTCAACACAAGAATTGTACCCATCATTTACTTATTATTAACTTACCAAAAATGCCTTATAACTAGGTATGTTCCAATAATAACAATAAGCAAAGATAACGTTGGAAATAAATAGTTCCTTGTTTTCATTACTGCATCCCATTCTTTAGTATTCATTAATAACTGTATACCATATATCTCCTTTAATTTACGCTTATATTTTCTAAATGAAATTATATCAATGATAAAACAACAACTTGTGAACTACTCACCACTTATAGAAGTGGGAGCTTCATAAGAAGGTTGATAGCTAAGCTATCCTTATTCTTTTAGGCGTATCCACTTCGCCTCTACTGTATAGGCTCCTTAGAGCCACAACTCTACTTTTCTTTAATATATTTAGTGCTGCGTTTACATCTGCATTTAAGGTATAGCCTGTACTTGTTTTATATAATCCTCTTTTTATTCTTTTGCCACTGAATTTCTCAGGAGCATCATCCCCTATTACAGGTATTTCATCTTTATCAAAGAAACTTGCTTTTGATGTATAGCTTTCTTCTTGTCTTATATAGGTTGTATCGTATAGATTACATAGATAGTCTAATTTGTCTTTTATATTTCCTATAGGAATATTTACAAAGTTTTGATTGTTAATCTTACCTATATTTATTTTGTTTTGTATATCTTCGTTATATCCTAAGACTAATGTACCTATGTCATTATCTATACAGTAATTAATTATATATCTACAGGCTTTACTTATATAGTCATTTACTTGATTGTTTCTTTTTTGAGTTAATATTGCTTGTCTTTTTGTGATGCCTTTGATTTTTTGTTTGTCCTTTATACTTTGGTATTTAGCCATTTGTTTGTTATACCATTGGTTTATGGATTTTAGTCTATTGCCATTTAATCTAACAAATCCGATTATTAATGTGAAGAAGTCATCTTTTTTAAGATATTCAGGGATATTGACTTTAGAATTATATTTACCTTTTTTCTTTAATTTAAGTAGTTCAAAGAATGAATTAAAGACTCCGTCTACTTCTTTAAGTATCTGCTGGCTCATATTACTGTTTAGTATTTTATAATTTTCATTACTTTTAGAAAGTAAATCATTTTTTTCATAACTAAGATATTCACCTGTTTGAAAGAAATGTTGTCTAATATTATATAAGGCTACATTATATAGATTTTTAGCAGTATGAGTTAATTCTCTTAAGATTAAATATTCTTCTTTTGTAAGGTTTTTAAGTTGTTCTTTTACTGTTAAATACATTATTCCACCTCCATTCCATGAGTATATTTTATCATAGAACAAAAGTTTGCTCAATACGTTTATTGCCATTATTTGCAATTCATCGCCCACTTATAGAAGTGGATGTTTTCTTGCTAGTCTTTTTGATAAATAATCTAAAATCAGGGCCTAGAGTATATATCATTTGGTAAGCTATTCCGTTAACATGAAACCCGATACTTTATTTTACCAAATCTAGTTTTTCAAGATATTTCATTTCTATTTCATTAGAATTTGAAGATTAAAGAATTAATACTTTCACATTTATTAAACTTGGCAAATCTTTCAAGACAACTACTAATAGCGTCCTTAAGCTCATTATAGTTATCAACAGTCTCTTCAAACCACAAATTCTTGACAATAAGCTGTTTTAATTTTCTATCATTTACTACCTCAATTCGTCCAATAAATTCATCTCCATATAGTACAGGCAGAACATAATAGCCATATTTCCGTTTATCAATAGGCGTATATATTTCCCATCTATATTGAAAGTTGAAAATCTTTTCCATCAGGTTTCTATCCCAAAGCATATTGTCTAGAGGAGCAATGAATTCTGCTCTCTCTATAAAATCAACTTTACTTAACACTCTATCAATCAAGGCCTTATCTTCCGCTAAACAATAAAAAAAATTATGTATGCCTTCAACTTGAATTTCAATAATCTTTCCATCTGTTTTTAACTTATTAAAGATATTATTACGGCCTGCAGATTTTAGACCGTCTATCCCAAGCCAAGCATCTGATGGCTTGTTCCAAAGCATCCCTACTGCACCAATACGTCTCAGTATCTGCCATTTCCAATATTTATCTTGAGTCAAATTAGGGTCCTCTGCATTAAGTATTTCTTCTGGAACGTACTCACTAGCAAGGCTATAATGCTTGATTGCTCCTTCCTTATGATGTACAATAAGCTCACCCTGAAAATACAATGTCTCTAGTACTGCACGTGATAAAGTAGTAGAACTCCAATACCAGTCAACATGTTTATTAAAATTAATATCCTTTGATGAGATGAAGCCCTTTTCCCTGATAATTGATTTTATTTCTTCTGCAACTTCATCAATTTGAGCTTTGCTTCTAACCTGCTGTTTGTAAGAAGCTCTTTTACGAGAAAAATATTTCCAGTCATCTATACTAAATATAGACATGTTCTTGTCAAAATAGTCTATTAGCCTTCTATCTATGTACAGAAGTTTATACAACATATCTTTAGTAAAACCATCCACTCTTGATTGTAACACTATTTCAGGATTCTTTCCACAAACATCAATAGGGTCAAATTGTATACATCCTGCTTGTTTTATATAATCACAAATCCCCTGTTCCCCAATAAACTTATAATCGCCTATTAATCCATGTTTTAACAAAATAAAGTGCCTAGCCTGCTTATTTGTAAGTTCAATACAACTCATATATTCACCAACCTCCCCCATGATTCCATTATATTCTATTTCAAGGGAAAAACAAACATATATTCTAAAAAATAATGGGTGCAACGCACCCATTATTTTGGTTAAGTTATTACATAACTGATTAGTACAGAATCAAAGAATCTGACTATTCACTTAAGCAAAAATCACCTCTATTTTTATTTGATTCATCTCCTTTCCTATATACTACCCGGTCAATTATATTTTCTCACTTATAGCGTGAAAATCATAGGAAGAGAATAATTATAATTTTTTTTTACTATATACAATCTTTTTAATTGTTTCTTCACTTAGATAATACATGTCAGCTATCTCATCTATAGGTATACCCTTTTTATATAACTCAAAAATCTTTTCGTTTCTTTTTTGAAGTAGCTTCTTCGAACCATTTAAATGACCCCAGCCAACCCTCTTGCTCTTTTTGGGTATGTATATTAGACCTCCGTCAATATACTTTTGTACCTCTTTTAGAAGGTGAGCTGGCAATACTTCTATCCCTTTTTTGTAACTCAAATAATAGTACCTCCTGCAATAAAGTATTAGATTTATAGATACTTAATGTATCTTTCATCATAATACTCACCTCCCTCAAATTATTTATTTAGATATCTTTATTCTTAAATAAAGATATCTATAATCTCTATCACCCAATACCAGAAACAGAAAAGTTTTCCATAGTAACTGATTCGGTTGATATAATTATATATTATATCATTGACTATTTTTTACAAGTTCTTTAAGAAAAAATATGAAAGTATTTACTCTCATATTTTTAATTTCTAACTTATTTCAATTATTTTTCGCAATATGAATCTGTTTTTTGATGCAACAGAACTATCCCATATCTCGACTTTAAGTGAATTACAAAAATGGGCCTTATTGGAAAAGTAGTTGATAAATTGTCTATACTTAGCCACTAACATCAAGATGTTATTTTGCTGCCATAGCAAGTTGCATTGATAATCTAATGGGAAGAGCCGCGTCATCCATCTGGTTAATATCCCCTACAAAAAATAGATCTTTTATAGGATAATAAAAAGCAAATGAACCTGTTGATCCAGAATGACCAATCAGTTCACCTTTTCCCATAAAAAGATTGACGACTCCATTTAAGGGAATTTGCATATATCCCCCTCCATAATAAATTGGCCCCATGGAAATCTGCAGCTTATTATAGGTTGATAAGATATTAAATATATTTTTATTAAATAATTTTCCTCCAAAGAATGCTTTTATAAATATCATTAATTCATGGGTAGTAGTAATACATCCCCCACTTGCACCACAGCTAATCACAAGCTTAGGACGGTGAATGACTTGATTCATATAATAGATTTGAGGTATCTCATCATTTTCATTTTCCGGAAGATATGTATGGGATAGCCCAAGTGGTTTAAAAATATAGTTTTTGTATGCTTCGGATAGTTTGAAGCCACTTACATTTTCTATTATTTCACCTAGTAAATCAAAATTAATATCTGCATAATAAGCTTTTCCTTCCTTTCTTGGCGCAAAGCGAGGTTTTAAATTCTTAACCATATCTATCATGTCAATAAAAGTGATATAAAAGTCCTCTAGAATGACTCTATTCCTCACACTGTCTTTCCCTTCTAAATACACATCTGGCAGTCCACTTGTTTGAAACAGTAGATCAGATATTGTTAATTCCAAAGAGTAATCCTTACCATTATAAACATGAATTCCCTTTATAATATTTTCATCAAAATACTCAGATATTTTATCATCTAATGATAATTTCCCCTGCTCCAATAATATTAAAATACAAGTAGTGGTAAATAGCTTTGTGATACTTGCCATAAGAAATGGTGAATTTAATCCCTTCCCACCATATCCTTTGCAAAGTGAGAACTCTCCATTTGTGCTTTCTATCAGCAAAATTCCTTCATTGACTTTCTTTGAATTTATAAATTTATTAAAAACTTTTTCAAATCTCTCAGTTTCAGTATTTGTCATAGCCACTTCCCCCTTATATTTTGTGCTATCTCGGTCACTTCCTCGCTCTAAAGAAACTTCTTCGGTGATATTATGCTGGATTATACATCTTTGTGCTCGAGGATTAACTTTTTATTCATATTTCGATAGAAAGCTTTCCACCTTATCACGATATTCCTG
>CAYMGW010000202.1:0-5037 GCA_964390085.1 uncultured Tissierella sp. | reverse complement strand
AATTCTGTTTTTTAATATATGCTCTAATTTTTTCATAAGTTCTAAGTCCTTAGACTCCTCTAAGGATTCCTTTAGACTAGTAATTAGTATTGGCTCTATGGCATCCATAAATATTTGTTTTTTTGAATCAAAATATCTAAACAATGTAACCTCAGATATATCTGCTTCCTTTGCTATATCTACAGTAGTTGATCCATTATATCCTTTTTCTATAAATACATTTAATGCAGACTCTAGGATTTGCTCTTTTCTCTCTTCTCTACTCATTCGCTTATTAGTATTACTTTTCATTTCTTGCCTCCTTACGTAAGTACTTACTAACATATGATATCATATTAATTCCTTTTGTCAATATATTTTAATATAACCTTAAAATTTTATTTATCCATATGATAAATAAAAGCCTTGGTTCCTTTGTTTCCAAAGGTTCCAAGACTTTTGTTCATCGCTCTAGCGCCGTAAGTTGCGGACTTCTACCTCCCTATGGTCGGTACAAACCTCGCCAACCCTGACAGGGGCAGTACCTACAGTTCAACTTCGCTATCACTCGTTTCACTGGGTACTACTCCCACTCAATCGTAGCTGGTGGTTTACTTGTTATATCATATACTACTCTATTTACTTCCTTTACCTCATTTGTGATTCTTGTAGATATCTTCTCTAATAGCTCTAATGGTATTGGATACCATTTAGCTTCCATTGCATCTTTGGTAGTTATTGCTCTTAGAGCTATTAAATGTTTATATGTTCTCTCACCATCTATAACTCCTACTGATTGGATATTAGGTAATACGGCAAAGTATTGCCAAATTTCTTTGTCTAGTCCTGCTTTTTTGATTTCATCTCTATATATCCAGTCTGCATCCCTAAGAATATCTAATTTTTCCTTAGTTAATTCACCTAAACATCTAACACCTAGACCTGGGCCAGGGAAAGGTTGCCTACTTACTAGTTCTTCTGCAATTCCCAATGCTCTACCCACTTCTCTGACTTCTTCCTTATATAGCTCTTTAAGAGGCTCTATAAGCTCAAAGTTTACATCTTCAGGTAGTCCACCTACATTATGATGGCTTTTTACTGCTAATTTGCCATCTTTAAAAGATTCAACGATATCTGGATATATGGTTCCTTGAACTAAGAATTCAATACCCTCAAGTTTAGATTGCTCTTCTTCAAATACTCTAATAAACTCTTCTCCTATTACTTTTCTCTTTTGTTCAGGATCAGTAACTCCTTTTAATTTTCCTAAAAATCTATCTTCAGCATCAACTACTATTAGATTCATATGGAATTGATCTCTAAACACTTTTTCTACTTCTTGTTTTTCATTTTTTCTTAGGAGACCATGATCAACAAATACACAAACTAGATTATCTCCTATTGCCTTATGAACTAATACAGCTGCTACAGAAGAGTCTACCCCACCTGATAAAGCACATAAAGCTTTTTTATTTCCTACTTTGTTTTTAATTTCTTCTACTTGCTTTTTTATAAAATCTTGTACTATCAATATATTACCTCCTATTTATCGTCTACTATAGTTTGGTGCTTCCTTTGTAATATTAATATCATGTGGATGATTTTCTACCAATGATGCCGATGTAATCTTTATAAATCTCGCTTTCTCTTGTAATTCTTCAATATTTTTAGCTCCAATATATCCCATTCCTGATTTTAGTCCACCAACAAGTTGATATACTACATCTCCTAGTGGCCCTCTATAGTGAATTCTACCTTCTACACCTTCTGGCACATATTTTTTAGTATCTTCTTGGAAATATCTATCCTTACTACCTGAGTCCATTGCTCCCATAGAGCCCATTCCTCTATATTCTTTATATCTTCTTCCTTCATATAAAACTTCTTCACCAGGGCTTTCATCAGTTCCAGCAAATAACGAACCTGCCATTATTACATTTGCCCCTGAAGCTATTGCCTTTGTTATATCACCAGAATACTTAATTCCTCCATCAGCAATAACTGGAATATCATATTCCTTTGCAGCCTTAGCACAGTTGATTACAGCTGTTATTTGTGGTACACCAATGCCAGTTACAACTCTAGTAGTACAAATAGAGCCAGGTCCTATACCTACCTTTATAGCATCTGCTCCAGACTTTATTAAATCTACAGTTGCCTCAGCTGTTGCCACATTTCCAGCGATTACCTGCAAATTTGGATATTCTCTTTTTATTTTAGCTACGGCTTCAAGTACTCCCTTAGAATGTCCATGGGCAGTATCAACAACTATAACATCAACTTTAGACTTAACTAATGCAGCTACTCTTTCCATCATATCTGCTGTTACTCCAACTGCAGCACCAGCTAATAGTCTTCCTGTATGATCTTTAGCTGAATTTGGATATTGAATAGATTTTTCGATATCTTTTATAGTTATCAATCCTGATAACATATAATTATCATCTATCAAAGGAAGCTTTTCAATCTTATGTTGTTTCATAATATCCAAAGCTTCATCCATAGATATATCTATTTTTGCAGTAACTAAGTCTTTTTTAGTCATTACATCATCTATTTTCTTTGCAGTCTCTTTTTCAAATCGGATATCCCTATTAGTTATAATACCTACCAACTTTCCATCCTCATCTGTTATTGGAACTCCAGATATATGATATCTTTCCATTAGTTCCAAAGCATCTGATACACTATGATGAGGAGATAAAAAAAATGGATCAGTGATTACACCATGCTCTGACCTTTTTACCTTATCTACCTCTAATGCTTGTTGCTCTATAGTCATATTTTTATGAATTATACCGATGCCACCTTCTCTAGCCATAGCTATTGCCATCTTGGATTCCGTTACTGTATCCATTCCAGCACTCATCAAAGGTATATTTAATTTAATACTTTTAGTTAAATAAGTACTGATATTAGTTTCCTTAGGTAATACTTCAGATTTACCAGGAAGCAAAAGAACATCATCAAAAGTCAAACCTTCACCTACAAATTCCAATATAAATTCCTCCCTTATTCTTGTATAAAAACACTTTACTATTAGTATAACAATATATAAATTAATAATACTTTTTCTATCTTAATACTATATTGTAATTTATAAATCTTAAAAAAACAAGTAAATAATAAAATTAAAAGAAAAATATACTAAATACTTTTAAAAAAAGGGAATACCCTAAAGATTTTTCATTCTTTAGGGTATTCCCTTTAACTGAAAACTAAGCCTTTTTTCTTAATTGTTGTGGCATTTCTGGTTGATATAAAAGTCCCCAACAATTAACCCCTGCACCAAGATTTGCAAATATAAGTGATAAAGCTGCAACTAAGTTAAGTAGGTATCTTTTGTTCTTCATACTTACCCTCCTCCCCTTTTTAAATACATATAATGTATATAAACCTACCTCATTGCATAGGTGGTAGATTCCACCATATAATTAAGATCTATTCCCATGGGTAATGATATATTTACCCTAAATTCTTTTCCAAAATCCTCAATATTCATTGTTCCATTATATTGATTTACTATAAATTCAATATTTCCTAAACCAAAGCCATGATTTTCCTTATCAGCTTTAGTTGTAAATCTTCCCGTAATATCCTTAGTTTCCAATTTAACTTTTTCAGATTTTGTATTATTTACTTGAATTATTAAGTAAGTGTCTTTAATATTTATAGATAATTCAATTTTCCTTTGAGATCTTTCATCAATTAGAGTACACGCCTCTATTGCATTATCCAATAAATTGCCTATTATAATTGATAAATCTACAAAATCAAATGAAAGCTCTTCAGGCATGTCTATTTCTAATATCATATTAATATTCTCTTCAAAGGCTTTATTTTTCTTCATGCTCACCAGTGCAGTAATTACTGGGTGGTTCGTTTCAATTATTTTATTCATATTACTAACTCTATCATTAATTTTAGTTATATATTTTTTTGCATTTTCAAAATCCTCTAAACATATTAAACCATAGAGAGTACTAAGATAATTATTTAAATCATGTCTTTGTGATCTTATTGTTTGAAGTATATCATTCATACTTTTAATATAAAAATCCTTTTTATGGAATTCCTCTTCTTTAATTTTCCAAATAATTTCTTGTTGATATTGATATATAATTTTTTTGGATGTAGAATACATGAACCAGCTAAAAATTATAGCACCAATTCCCATACCTATTAAATATATATAACCAATTGCAGATTCTATTTCTATATGCTTATATAATGTAAACGTCATAAATATAATTAAAATATTAAAAAATCCAATTAAAATAATAGTTTTTATATTGTTAGTTTTCATATATATAGGTACATTAATCTTTCTTACTAAATATTTGATAAATAAGTAGAATCCTCCCTTAGCACCGATTACTGCTAAAAGCCTATATATATTTAATTCTAATATAGCTGATGGTTGTATCTGGAAAACTAAAATTATAATATTGGCAGCAATTAATTCAATAATAAACATAAATACAGTACCTAAAATACTATAAATTAATGTCTTATAAAACTTTTCAGACAATAAATATGAATAGACAATTGTTGATACAATGAATATGGCCATAAATCCCAATGAATTCGCAAGACCAAATACATGATTAATTAATGTATTAAAAATTATAAGCTTTGATAAAAACATTATAGCGTTTTTTACATTTATATTTTTTTTATGAAATATTTTAATAAGAAAATAAAAAACTAAAAATGTATCAAGTACATTTGTAAAAACATTCATCATTGTTAAATTCATTATATTTCATCCCTCCAATCATTCAGAAACTTTTTCTCCTAGAGATTTGTTTGTAAATGACACCCTTTAATAATATCAATTACCAATTTGTCCCATCTCTACTTAATAATATATCATATTAATGAAATCAAGCAATAAAAAAGAATTACTTTATACATAGCAATTCTTTAAATACTAGTTAGATTTATTCTTCATTTTTTAGAGCATGAATTAGAGTTAGGGATTCTAATAAAAAACCAGTAGAAGCTATTGCCCCATAATAAATAAACTTATTGCTAATAGCCATTAAAATTAGTATG
>CAYMGW010000201.1:0-5038 GCA_964390085.1 uncultured Tissierella sp. | reverse complement strand
GTGTTAAATATTAGAAAAATTGGGAGGTAATACTGTGTCTAATGTTCACGAACTAAATTTTTTAAAGGAAAAAATTGAGGAACTTAAGAATGATGGTGTTTATAGGAAATTACCTGTATTAGAAACTCCAAGTCAACCGGAAGTAATATTAAATGGTAAACCAGTTATAAATTTATCTTCAAATAACTATCTTGGATTTGCTAACCATCCAAGACTTAAGAGAGCTGCTATTGAAGCTGTAGAAAAATATGGCGCAGGTTCAGGTGCTGTTAGAACTATTATAGGAAATATGGATATCCATGAAAACCTAGAAAAATTAATAGCTGAATATAAAGGAGACGAATCGGCATTCCTATATCAATCAGCTTTCAATTGTAATGCTGGTACTATTCAAGCTATAACAGAGGCAGGAGATATAATAATATCTGACGAATTAAACCATGCTTCAATAATAGATGGTTGCAGATTATCAAAGGCTGCAAAGGGTGTTTATAAGCACTCTGATATGGATAGCTTAGAAGCAGTATTAAAAGATGCTAGAGATAAATATAAGAATATCTTAGTCATTACTGATGGTGTATTTAGTATGGATGGAGATATAGCAAAGCTTCCTGAAATAGTTGAATTAGCAGAAAAATATGAAGCTATGACATATGTAGATGACTCCCATGGTTCAGGAGTATTAGGTAGAAGCGGAAGAGGTACTATTGACCATTTTGGCTTACATGGTAGAGTAGATTTTGGAATGGGATGTCTTTCCAAGGCTATTGGTGTAATGGGAGGATATATAGCTGGTTCCAAGACTGTATATGAATGGCTAAGCCATAGAGCAAGACCAGTATTATTTAGTACATCTTTACCACCAGCAGCTGTTGGAGCAATTACTGAGGCAATAACCATGCTAATGGAATCAACAGAATATACTGATAGACTATGGAATAACGCAAAATATTGGAAGTCAAAGATTGGTAGTCTTGGATTTAATACAGGACATAGTGAAACACCAATTACTCCAGTAATTATCGGAGACGAAGCAAAGACTATGGAATTCAGTAGAAAATTACTTGAAAATGGAGTTTTCGTATCAGGTATTGTATTCCCAACAGTTCCAAAAGGAACAGGAAGAGTTAGATGTATGGTAACTGCAGAACATACAAAAGAACAATTAGACAGGGCAGCGGCTGTATTTGAAAAAGTAGGAAAAGAAATGAATATATTAAAATAATTAAAGGGAGAGATATTCTCCCTTTTTCTTTTACATAAAATAGTTTAGAATAAAGAATAATGTTTAATATACTATAGAGGTGATATAAATGATAATAGGGGCCTGTAGTATTAAATTACTAATATATGAATCAAATTCTCTGAAGGATAAAAGACATATTATAAAAAGTATAATAGGAAGGATACAGTCAAGATTTAATGTTTCAATAGCAGAGATAGACCTAAATGATAGTTGGAAATCTTCTATAATCGGATTTGCTTGCGTAACAAATGATTTAAATCTTGCTAACCAAATTTTGTCAAATGTGATAAAATTTATAGATGAAGATAGTAGGGTAGAAATATTAGAAGTAGAAAAAGAAATATTGTAGGTGAGAAAATGAAAAAAATGTTGTCAAAAGAAGAAATAAAAATAGTCTTAGAGAAACTTATGGAAAGATTCCCAGATGCTAAGGCAGAACTGAATTTTACAAATCCTTTTGAACTCTTGATAGCAACAATTTTATCAGCACAATGTACGGATGTTCAAGTGAATAAGACTACATCAACCTTATTTAAAGAATTGAAAACACCACAAGATTATATAGAATTATCTGAAGAGAAATTAGGAGGGAAAATTAGATCCTGTGGGTTTTACAAGACTAAGAGCAAGAATATATTAGAGACATGTAAACTTCTCATAGAGAATTATGATAGTCAGGTTCCTGATACTATGGAAGAGTTAACGACTTTACCTGGAGTAGGTAGAAAGACAGCAAATGTGGTTTTAAGCAATGCTTTTAATACTCCAGCTATTGCTGTTGACACTCATGTTTTTAGGGTAGCTAATAGAATAGGCCTAGCTAATAGTACTAATGTCCTAGATACAGAAAAGGATTTAATGGATAATATAGAAAGAGAAATGTGGTCAAAGGCACATCATTTACTAATTTTTCATGGAAGAAGAATATGCAAAGCTAGAAAGCCTTTATGTGACATATGTCCAATAACTGATTATTGTTTTTATTATTTAAAAGAAGTCAAACAATAGAAGAAGGTGATACTATGCAAGATGAATTAATATTTTCATTGGATATCGGCACTAGAACCATAATAGGTATAGTAGGTGAGTATACAGAAGATGAAATATTTAAAGTGTTGGCCTACTCAATAAAAGAACACAAAAAGAGAAATATGTATGATGGTCAAATCCATGATATTGAAGGAGTAGCAAAGCTAGTTAGGGAAATAGTAAAGGAATTGGAAGAAAAGTCAGGAGAAAAGCTAAAGGTAGTATCAATAGCTGCAGCTGGACGAGCTCTTAAGACCCATAAGATTAGAATAGAAAAACAAATCGATAGTACAAAAGAGATATCGAAGTATGATGTAGAGGCTTTGGAGTTGGAGGCAATACAAAAAGCCCAAGAGGAAATAAACGAAATAGAAATAAGCAAGAATTTCAAATATTATAGTATAGGCTATACTGTAGTAGATTATTATTTAGATGAAGATAGGATGGAAAAGTTAGAAGGACATAGGGGAGAAAGAATAGGGGTAGAACTTTTGGCTACTTTCTTACCTCAAATAGTCATAGAAAGTCTATATTCTGTGATTTCAAGGGTGGGATTAGAGGTAGGCAGTATAACCCTTGAGCCAATTGCTGCAATTAATGTAGCTATAAAAAAGGAACTAAGACTCCTTAATCTAGCATTGGTAGATATTGGAGCAGGTACATCGGACATTGCCATCACTAAAGATGGACAAATTACTTCATATGCTATGACTTCTACGGCAGGAGATGAGATAACTGAGAGATTGGCAAAGGCATATTTACTTGATTTCAATAGTAGTGAAAAGTTAAAGGTAGAGCTTAGTAAAAAAGAAGAACATGAATTTATGGATATAGTGGGGCTCACATATAAATTAACTACGGCTGAAATAGTAGATACAATCAAAGATATAATTGAAAAGATTGCAGCAGAAATATCAGAAAAAATACTAGAGTTTAACGGAAAATCACCTAATGCAGTATTTTTAATTGGTGGTAGCAGTCAGATGCCTATGTTAAAGGAATCTATTGCAGAAAAGCTTGGTCTACCAAAGGAAAGAGTTGCCATAAGAGATGCATCAATCATCGAAAATATAGAAGGGTTAAAAGATGTTAATGGTCCAGATATTGTAACTCCTATAGGTATTGCCATAGAAGGCGCACAAGATAAGTATAAGAATTTTATAAAAGTAAATTTCAATGGTGAGGAAGTTCGTATATTTAATTCGGATGATATAAAAGTATCAGATGTATTAGTACTTACAGGCTATAATCCTAGGGACTTGTTGCCCAAAAAATCAAATGATTTTATATATTATATAAACGGGAAGAAAAGAGTATTAAAAGGTAAAGATGGGACACAGCCACAAATATTAGTTGATAAAGCTCCAGCTAATCTAAAAACTAAGCTCTATGATAAGGCTAATATAGAGATATTACCTAGTATAGTAGAATCTTTAAGAATCCCGCACCTCTATGATGTAATACAAATGGATAAGACTGTATACTTTGAGGGTAAAGAAATAAATCTTGTAAAATCCATTAAGATAAATGGTGAAGTAATAGCTCATAATATTATTCTGAGTCCAGAGGTATATATAGAGATTGAAGAGATAAGGACTTTAGAAGAATTACTTTTAGAATATAATATGGATTCATCTATAGATGAATTTTTAGTTAATGGTATTAAAACATCATATAATTATCAATTTAAAAAAGGGGATATTATAAAAAGAATAACTAATACTAATGATTATAATATAGTAAATAATAAATCAATTAAATTAGTAATAAATGATGAGAAGATGGAAATATACTATAGAAAGGATAGATTTGTTTTTGTAGATATTTTTGACTATATAGATTTTGATTTATCTTCTTTAAAAGGGAAATTAGTTCTTAAAGTAAATAATAGAGATGCAGAATACTTAGAAGAATTAAAGGATGGAGATAATATAAAGGTCTATTGGGATTAGAATATCAATACTCTAGGCTGGAGGATTTCAATGAAAAAAGGTACAAAGATTTTATTGCTTGCTGTTGTAATAGTATTAGCTATATTTTTAGGATCAGGAACATATATTTATAAGAATATCCTAAAGGTAGATACTATCTATGAAGGTGTAAAAATAGATAGATACGATGTAAGCAATAAAACAATGGAACAAGCCTTAGGGTATATAAAAGAAAAGAAAGAGAAAGAAATAGATAAAAAATTTATGACATTAACATATGAGGGAAATGTATATAAGATTAATTTACGGCAATTAGGTTTTTCATATAAATATGATGAGGCAGTTAGTACTGCATTTAAACTGGGTAGGGAAGGAAGCTTTTTTAAAAGATTAAGAGATATAGCAAAAATTAAATCCGGAGTAGAAATACCATTGGAATCATTTTATGAAAGTGATAAAATAAAAAACATAGTAAGTAATATTTCCCAAGAAATAAATAAAGAACCTGTAGATGCTTTGTTAAATTTTAATAATGGAAAGATTACTGTGACAGATGAAATAATAGGCAAGAGAGTATTAAAAGATGAATTGATTTCAAGAATAGATGAAAACATTTATCAATTGGAAAATATAGAAATTCCAGTAGAAGATGTACAGCCACGTTTAAAGAAAAGTATTTTATCTAGAGTAAATGGAGTGATAGGTGAATTCTCTACTTCTTTTAAAGGAAGTAGTAGTGGAAGAATACAAAACATTAGATTATCATCTAAAGCAATTAGCAATAAGCTGATTTTACCTGGAGAAGAATTTTCATATAATAATACTACTGGAC
>CAYMGW010000200.1:2785-5057 GCA_964390085.1 uncultured Tissierella sp. | reverse complement strand
TTGGATGAAGGCTCTTCTTTAAATAAAAGTCATGGAAAAATACATAGCAATGTTTTAGTTACCATATTAGGTAATTTTATAGAAAATGCCTTAGAAGCAATTACGGAAGATAATAAGGATGAAAAGGTAGTAATAATTAAAACTAAAGAAGATGAGAAAAATATAAAAATAGAAGTAAAAGACAATGGTATAGGCATTGATGAAAAAAATCTTGAGAAGATATTTGAATATGGTTACACTACTAAAGCTACAGGCAATGGAATCGGATTATTCTTGGTGAAAGAGAGAGTTGAAAGCCAAGGTGGAGAAATGAAAGTAATATCTAAACTTGGACAAGGTACAAAAATATCAGTATTGATTCCAAAGGAGGATAAAAATGAATAAGGTATTAATAGTTGAAGATGATCCTATGGTAGCACAAATTAATAAGAAATATGTTGAAAGTGTAGAAGGTTTCCAAGTCATTGGTGTAATGGGAGATGGAAATCAAGCATTGGAGTTTCTTAAAAAAAATAAAGTGGACCTTATTATATTAGACATATATATGCCTAAATTAGATGGTATAACCTTTTTAATGGAAATGAGACAAAGACAGATTACCTGTGATGTTATAATGGTAACTGCTGCTAAGGAAGTAGATAAGATACAAGATGCAATGCAATTAGGGATAATAGATTATCTTATAAAACCTTTTGAATACGAAAGGTTGAAGAAAGCCCTTGAACACTATACCATGAGATCAAATTTGTTTAGAACCAAAGATTGTGTAAATCAAGAGGATATAGATAAAATAATGTTGACAAAAAGTAAAAATTCAAAGGAGAACTTACCTAAAGGACTTAACAAAAAGACTCTTGATAGGGTAGTACTATTTATAGAATCAAATCAATGTAAATCAATGAGTGCTGAAGAGATTGCTGATGGTCTAGGAGTTACAAAGGTTACTGTTAGAAGATATATGTCTTATTTAGAAAAAATAGGATATGTGGAGCAAGAAATAGAATATGGCTCCTTAGGTAGACCTTCTTATAAATACAAATGGAGAGGATAATAACTGTTAATAAACTATCAATGTATTTTTTATTAATTTAATATTTTTATTAGTATTTTAACATAAAATTATATTTCAACCTATATATAATGTAAGATATAAAGCATTTATATCTTACATTATATTTTTTTTGATAAATTTAAAAGGAGGTTGAAAATATGAACTATTCAGAACTAAGTTTGAAAGCCCATGAGGAGAACAAAGGGAAAATAGAAGTTACACCTAAGATGAAACTAGAAACAAAAGACGACTTAAGTATTGCTTATACTCCTGGGGTAGCAGAACCATGCCGCAAGATTCATGAAAACAAAGAAAATGTATACAAGTATACATTTAAGAGCAATATGGTAGCTGTAGTAACAGATGGTACAGCTGTATTAGGCTTAGGAGACATAGGACCTGAAGCAGCAATGCCAGTTATGGAAGGTAAATCGATGCTTTTCAAAGGTTTTGGAGGTGTAGATGCTTTTCCTATTTGTTTAGACACAAAGGATGTAGATGAAATCATTGAAACTGTAAAAAGAATAGCACCTACTTTTGGTGGTATTAACTTAGAGGATATCTCTGCTCCAAGATGCGTTGAAATCGAGAGAAGACTAAAAGAAGAACTGGACATACCAGTGTTTCATGATGACCAACATGGAACAGCAATTGTAGTAAGTGCTGCACTTATTAATGCCCTTAAGATAGTTAACAAAAAACCAGAAGAAGTAAAAGCAGTAATCAATGGTGCTGGTGCTGCTGGTGGAGCAATTGCTAGAATGATAAAGGGTTTAGGAGTAGAAAATATTTTAATTTGTGATAGCAAAGGTATTGTTAAAAAAGGCAATCCAAATAATAATTGGCTAAAAGAAGAATTGGCAGAAATCTCCAACAGAGATAATATAGAAGGCTCCTTAAGGGATGCTATGAAAGGTGCAGATGTATTTATTGGAGTTTCAGTAGGCAATGCAGTAGATGCAGAAATGGTTAAAAGTATGAATGAGAACGCTATAATATTTGCTATGGCTAATCCTACTCCAGAAATATTCCCTGATGAGGCTAAAGCTGCTGGTGCTAGAGTAGTAGGGACAGGAAGATCAGACTTTGCCAATCAAATCAATAATGTTTTAGCATTCCCAGGATTATTTAGAGGAGCATTAGATGCTAGAGCAAGAGATATAAATGATGAAATGAAAATGGCTGCAGTACCAACCAAGCCGAAAACATTGAGCGGTTTGT
>CAYMGW010000200.1:0-2775 GCA_964390085.1 uncultured Tissierella sp. | reverse complement strand
GCTTAATGAGGAGTATATTATTCCTAATGCCTTAGACAAGAAAGTACCAGAAGAGGTAGCAAAAGCTGTTAAAGAAGCAGCTAAGAAAACAGGTGTGGCTAGAATTTAGAGAACTAAATTCTACATAATAAAAGGAGGAAGAAAAGGTGGGTACTGCTGTAAAAATAAATGATAATAGTGGGTTTAAAATTATTGGAATGTCTCCAATTATGTTTGCAATTGTAACTATTGTAGTATTGACAGCAACTTATATGGGAGTATTACCTAAAGGAATGATAGGTGCTTTTCCATTAATGATAGTAGTAGGTGCCATTCTAAATGAATTAGGAAATAGACTTCCAATAGTGAAGGATTACTTAGGTGGAGGACCAATTGTAATTATATTTGGCTCAGCAGCATTAGTTGCATATAAATTAATACCAGAATCATCAATAGAAATAATGACTAATTTTATGAAGGGTGAAAGTTTTCTAGATTTTTATATAGCAGCACTTATTACTGGTAGTATTTTAGGTATGGATAGAAAACTTTTAATCAAAGCTTCCCTTAGATATTTACCTGTAATATTAGGTGGAGTAATAGCATCCTTTGCATTGGCGGGATTAGTTGGAGCTCTAATGGGTTATGGAGCTAAAGAAGCTATTCTTTTCATTGCTTTACCTATTATGGGTGGAGGAATGGGTGCAGGAGCTGTACCATTATCACAAATATTTGGAACTAGCTTAAGTGTAGATCCATCAGAAGTACTTTCAAAAATGGTTCCAGCAGTAGCTTTAGGAAATGCTCTTGCAATTGTAGCTGCTGGAGTACTTGATAGATTAGGAAAAGGTAAATCCAATTTATCAGGAGAAGGAAAGTTAATGAAATCCCAAGATGAACAAGTTGAAGAAAAAGAAGTAGAACTTGCACCAGATTATAAATTAATGGGAATGGGATTACTTTTCTCTACTACATTCTTTGTAGTCGGAAATATATTAGCTAAATTTATACCTCTACATTCATATGCATTGATGATTATTACTGTAGCACTAGTTAAGGCTCTTGGAATATTCCCACAAAAATATGAAGTAGGTGCATTCCAATGGTTCAGATTTGTTATGTCAAATTTAACACCAGCGTTATTAGTAGGTATTGGAGTAGCTTATACTGATTTAAACGAAGTTATCGGTGCTTTATCTCTAACTTATGTAATAATAATCAGTATGACAGTTTTAGGAGCAATACTAGGTGCAGGCTTTGTAGGAAATATATTAGGATTCTACCCTGTAGAAGCTTCAATCACAGGTGGATTATGTATGGCTAATATGGGTGGTACAGGAGACGTTGCTGTACTTTCAGCAGCTAACAGAATGGAGCTTATGCCTTTTGCTCAAATTTCATCGAGAATTGGTGGAGCAGCCATGCTTATAATTGCAACGGCATTACTCAAAGTTTTAATATAGTTGGACATGGGGGACAGGTTTACTGTCCCTTT
Source organism: uncultured Tissierella sp. (assembly GCA_964390085.1). Taxonomy (GTDB): domain Bacteria; phylum Bacillota; class Clostridia; order Tissierellales; family Tissierellaceae; genus Tissierella. The sequence goes on along the minus strand of CAYMGW010000200.1, from coordinate 1,301 downwards.
TCTAATGGAATAAGAAACCTATCTCCAGGTTTTAAAAAGCACTATTATCCATATCTTTGGACATAATAATAGCAGGTATTATTGTAGTCGCTATATCTTATAAGGTGTTTTCAATATTTTAAATTATTTTTAACATTGTTGACTCTAAAATTTCACTATGATAGAATATTTGTTAGATAAAAAATCAATATAGTTCCTTATCAAGAGTGGTGGAGGGTATGGGCCCTATGAAACCCGGCAACCAGTATTTATACAAGGTGCTAAATCCCACAGAACTATGTTCTGAGAGATGAGGTAAAGCGAATGCTATGACCTTCTCTTGAGAAGGTTTTTTTATGACCTAACTTAGCGAACGATAGTGAGCTTTAGTAGGTCAAACGCAATGAGCACCAAATCTATACGAGCGTAGCGAGTAAATAGATTTGAGTTGCGAAACTGCGTGACATGACCTAACTTAGCAAGGTAACAAAATATATAATGTTCCCAATTGGAAAAAATTAAGGAGGAAAAAAAGCGAATGAAAAAATGGTTATTTACTTCTGAATCAGTAACAGAAGGACATCCAGATAAAGTATGCGACCAAATATCTGATTCTATATTGGATGCAATACTTGAAAAAGACCCAAATGCAAGGGTTGCATGTGAGACAACAGTAACTACTGGAATGGTACTTGTAGTAGGTGAAATCACTACAAAATGCTACGTTGATATACCAAAAATAGCAAGGGAAACTATAGAAAAAATAGGATATACAAGAGCAAAATATGGCTTTGACTCAGATACATGTGCTGTGCTTACTTCTATAAACGAGCAATCTTCAGATATAGCTATGGGAGTAGATGAAGCTCTAGAGAAAAAGACTAACTCTAGTGATGAACTAGATTTAATAGGTGCAGGAGACCAAGGCATGATGTTTGGTTATGCATGTAACGAAACACCAGAGCTAATGCCACTACCTATATCCTTAGCTCATAAATTAGCTAAGAGATTAGCCGATGTAAGAAAAGATGGTACGTTAGAATATTTAAGACCAGATGGAAAGACTCAAGTAACAGTAGAATACTATGATGATAAACCTGTAAGAATAGAAAATGTTGTAGTATCTACTCAACATAGTCCAGATACAACATTAGAAACTATTAGAGAAGATATAATTAAACATGTTATAATGGAAATAATACCTCATGAATTATTAGATGAAAATACAAAATACTATGTAAACCCTACAGGTAGATTTGTAATAGGCGGTCCTATGGGAGATGCGGGACTAACTGGAAGAAAGATAATAGTTGATACCTATG
>CAYMGW010000199.1:0-5059 GCA_964390085.1 uncultured Tissierella sp. | reverse complement strand
TATTCTATTTACAACATTATCTAAGAAATATCTATCATGAGATATTATTAAGGCCGCTCCCTTATAATCCTTTAAAAACTTTTCTAACCAATCTATAGCATCTATATCTAAATGGTTAGTAGGCTCGTCTAACAATAAAATATCTGGTTTTTCAAGGAGTAGTTTAGCCAGAGATAAACGTGATTTTTGTCCACCACTAAGTATGTTTACTTCTTTTTCTAAGTCTTCATCATTAAAGCCTAAGCCTTTAAGAGTTCCTTTGATTTCTGATTTAAAGCCATAACCATTTAAAGATAAAAACTTCTCTGACATATGGGCATATTCATCCATTAGCTCATTTAACCTTTCAGTTTCACCCTTTGCTCCTTCTAAGGATATTTCATGCTCAAGAGCTCTTAGATTCTCCTCCATTTCTATTAGAGGCTTGAAAACATCTAAGCATTCGTCAAAAATAGTTTTATCACTTTCTATTTTTGTATGTTGCTTTAAATATCCAATTTTTATATCTTTCTGAATATAAATATCTCCACTATCCTGAGAGAGCTCACCACTTAAAATATTAAAAAGAGTAGTTTTTCCTGAACCATTTAGTCCAATTACCCCAATTTTATCTCCATCTTCTACGGTAAAACTAAGACCGTCTAAAATAGTATCTATTACATAAGTTTTAGTTATATTACTACATGAAAGGACTAACATTTTATTTCCTCCTAAACATTATTTCATTATAATATTGTATCAAAAAAGATATTGATTTTCCATTGTATTCGATACCCCTATATGGTAAAATAAAGTAAAAGTATGATAGTAAAGGAGAAAACATGGATATATATATTGATAATAGGGCGAAGGAGTATATAAGAAGTAAATCTGAGGATAACTCTATACAGATTTTAATTGAGAAGTTAGGAGGAGGTTGATGCACAGCTAGTCAACCATCAGTGAGGATGGGAAAACCTTATAATGAAAGTTCTTTTCGTATTTATAAAATAGAAGATATAAATGTATATATTCCACCTAGTATTAAGGCACGTAATGATAAATTGAAAATTAGTTGTAGTAGGTTTTTTTGGATGAAATCATTAAATGTAGATGGTATAATTGTATAGTTAAATAGAAAAAATACTCCTACATAAGTAAGGAGTATTCTAAGATTTTAGGTCTAATTCCATTGCCATTGAAGATAGAATTGGGTCAATTAAATTTAAATTACATTTACCCTCTTTATTATAATGGATACAATTCACACAACTTTCATATTTATCTTCATAAGCACGTGCAGACAGTGTAAGGCCATTTGATGTAAGATTACTTCTTGAGGGGTCATATTCATTGCAATATAGCGCTATTTTTCGTAGTTGTTCCTTACTTGCGATAAAAATCACTCCTTTCAGTAATTATTGTGTCAAAAAAGCAATTAAATATTCAAAAAACATCATATGAGTAAATTGACATATTTATATCAGAATGTTATAATAGTCTGTAAAATATAAATAGGTGGTGATTATAGGATGGATAGAGACAGCAAGGTTTCCATAACCGTTATAAGAAGATTGCCTAAATATTATAGATATTTGGGAGATTTACTAAATAAAGGTATAAATAGGATTTCGTCTCAGGAACTAAGTAAGATGACTGGATTTACAGCCTCTCAAATAAGACAGGATTTAAATAATTTCGGTGGATTTGGACAACAAGGCTATGGATATAATGTAGAAGAACTACATAGTCAACTAGGTAAAATACTTGGGTTAGAAACTATATACAGGGCTGTAATAGCAGGTGCTGGGAACCTAGGTCAAGCCATAGCAAATTATAAAGGGTTTGAGGATGCTGGATTTAAGGTATTATCATTATTTGATAAAAATCCAAAGGTTATAGGTCTAAGAATTAGAGACATCGAAATAAGAGATGTAGATACTATGGCTGAGTTTATTAAAGAGAATAATATAGACATAGGAATTATTACTTCTCCAAAAGATAATGCTCAAGAGATAGCTGATACTTTTATTAAAGCTGGAGTAAAAGGAATTTGGAATTTTGCACCAACAGATTTAAATGTTCCTGAAGATATGATAGTTGAAAATGTCCGTTTAAATGAAAGTCTGTTTACTCTTTCATATTTCTTAAGAGAAAAATATAATGAGAATTAGATGTTAATATATTGACGAGAATTGTAAAAGAATGTAAATAAAAGAGGGAAAACCCAATAAAGAGCCAAATTAATCAAGCAATTTGATTGATTTGGCTCTTATATTTTGAAATAAAGTCAAAAATTTAACAATATTAGTGGAAATAAAAAGTTAAATAGATTATAATTAAGCTATAAGGATAGCCAATATATTAGGGAGGGAAATAGTATATGAATTTCAATTTAACTAAAGAGCAACAAATGGTAAGAAATGTAATGAAGGAATTCACAGAAAAAGAGGTTAAGCCTATTGCTGCTGAGATTGATGAAACGGAAAGGTTTCCGAGGGAAACTGTTGAGAAAATGGCAAAATGTAATATGCTAGGTATACCTTTTCCAATTGAATATGGCGGAGCAGGTGGAGATGAACTAGCTTATGCTATAGCAGTTGAAGAATTATCAAAGGCATGTGCTACTACAGGGGTTATATTATCAGCCCATACATCTTTAGGGTGTTGGCCAATATACAAATATGGAACAGAAGAACAAAAAAGGAAGTATTTAATTCCTTTGGCAAAGGGAGAACATTTGGGTGCCTTTGGTTTAACAGAACCTAATGCTGGTACAGATGCTGCGGGACAACAAACTACAGCAATACTTGATGGTGATGATTATATTCTAAATGGTTCAAAGATATTTATTACCAATGGAGGACAAGCAGATACCTATATAATATTTGCTATGACTGACAAGAGTAAAGGAACTAGAGGAATATCTGCATTTATAGTAGAGAAAGACTTCCCTGGATTTAGTATTGGAAAGATTGAAGAAAAGATGGGTATTAGGGCATCAGCTACTGCGGAGTTGATATTTCAAAATTGTAGAGTTCCAAAGGAAAACTTGTTAGGTAAAGAAGGAGAAGGTTTTAAAATTGCTATGTCTACTCTCGATGGTGGTAGAATTGGTATAGCTGCACAAGCCCTTGGCATAGCAGCAGGAGCATTAGATGAAACAGTAAAATATTTAAAAGAAAGACAGCAATTTGGTAGACCAATAGCTAAGTTCCAAGGTATTCAATGGATGGTAGCAGATATGGCTACAGAAATTGAAGCGGCTAGGCTTCTTGTTTATAGAGCAGCATATAATAAAGCTAACAATCTTCCATATAATAAGGAAGCTGCTATGGCAAAGTTGTTTGCAGCAAACTGTGCTATGAATGTAACAACTAAATGTGTTCAATTATTTGGCGGATATGGATATACAAAGGATTATCCTATGGAAAGAATGATGAGAGATGCAAAGATAACTGAAATATATGAAGGTACGTCTCAAGTTCAACAAATGGTTATAGCAGCTCAAGTATTAAAATAATTTGTTAAGGAGGAAGAAAATGAATATTATTGTATGTTTAAAACAAGTACCAGATACTAATGAAGTTAGAATAGATCCAGTACGTGGCACTCTTATTCGTGAAGGAGTACCAAGTATTATAAATCCAGATGATAGAAATGCTTTAGAAGAAGCTTTAAGAATTAAAGATGAAAACAAAGATATTAAAGTAACAGTACTAAGCATGGGACCTCCTCAAGCAGATGTTGCTCTTAGAGAAGCTTTGGCTATGGGAGCAGATGAAGCAATACTACTAAGTGATAGAGCTTTTGCAGGCTCGGATACTTGGGCTACATCCACTGCTTTAGCAACAGGAATTAAAAAAATAGGGGATTATGATATTATTTTCTGTGGTAGACAAGCAATAGATGGAGATACAGCACAAGTAGGTCCTCAAATTGCTGAGCATTTAAATTTACCTCAAATAACTTATGTTGAAGAATTGAAGATTGAAGATAATAAAGTTATAGCTAAGAGAGCATTAGAAGATGGATATTTCGTAATAGAATCTTCAATGCCAGTACTTTTAACAGCTATAAAAGAATTAAATGAGCCAAGATATCCTTCTATTAGAGGTATATATGATGCCCATGAAGGTGATAGAGTTAAGGTTTGGTCAGCTAAAGATGTAGATGCTGATTTTACTAACCTTGGTTTAGATGGTTCTCCTACTCAAGTAAATAAATCATTTACACCACCAGGAAGATCTGGCGTAGGTGAAATATTACAAGGAAATTCTAAGGAAACTGTTAGAGAATTAATAGTAAAATTGAGAGAAAAACATCTTATTTAATATAATTATTGGATAAAGGAGGAAATTTAAATGGCTGTAAAAGTTATAGAAATGAAATGTATTGGCTGTGGTAAATGCGTTAGAGTATGCCCTTTTGAAGCTATAGATATGATAAATAAAAAGGCTAAAATAAATGATAAATGTACTGCTTGTGGTCAATGCGTAGAGGCTTGTCCAGTAAAGGCTATAGAAAAGGAAGAGAAAAAATATAGAGCTGGTGGAGTAGATGTAGAGCTATATAGAGGAGTTTGGGTATTTGCAGAGCAAAGAGATGGGGAACTACTCAATGTAGCTATAGAGTTAGTTGGAGAAGGAAGAAAAATAGCTAATGCACTAGAAGTACCACTTACTGCAGTTTTATTAGGTAATAATATAGATAATTTAGCTGAAAAACTTGTTAAATATGGTGCGGATGAAGTTTTATATGCTGATCATGAACTATTAAATGTATATACAACAGATGGATATACTAAGGTAATTTATGACTTAATTAAGGAAAGAAATCCTGAAATTATGCTAATAGGTGCTACCAATATCGGTAGAGATTTGGGGCCTAGAATATCTGCTAGAGTACACACAGGACTTACCGCTGACTGTACAAAACTAGATGTAGATTTAGAAAATAGAAGACTTATGCAAACACGTCCAGCATTTGGTGGTAATCTAATGGCAACAATCGTATGTCCAGACCATAGACCACAAATGTCTACAGTTAGACCAGGAGTTATGGAAAAGGCTAAATATGA
>CAYMGW010000198.1:3867-5083 GCA_964390085.1 uncultured Tissierella sp. | reverse complement strand
AAGAAGCTCTTGACAGAATGCTTGCAGTAAAATTAAAATAACTATTTAATACTTTATGGACTATGATTCCCTTTGTTAATGGATCAAGCCATCTATCTACTCTAATTTCCACATCTTCCTTAGGACTTAATCCCATCTTGTTTTCAAGATAAAACTTTCTAGGGCATTCAGCCAGAGTTTCCAATGCCGTGACAGACCTAACCATATCTCTACCTCGAATAACTCTTTCACTTTCCTCACAATCATCTATTTTACTTTCTCCCATTATATCCCTTAACTCATTGTATATTTGCGATGGAGATTGGACCTTTATATTGACCGTATCAAAATTAGAATATCCTATGGATATATTTTCAAAATCCGCTGTTAATAGCTCCCTTATTTTATATTTCTTATATTCGTAGCTTTCATTTGCAAAGGAAATCTGAGGAGATATTTTTTTCTTCATCATATCTAGTAATATAGGGGATTCAACTACCTTGTTAGATAGGCTGTCACTATCTAGACCTATTAAATAAAGATGCTTTCTCTTTGCATAGCCAGCATTTATAAAATTTGTGACAAAAATCTGACCTGGTTGAGGTTGGGATCTAAGGATTTTGCTTTGCTTGATATAAGATAATATTATATCAAAATACTCTGTTCTAGAAACTTCCATATTAATTTCACTGATTCTATCCAAAGTTTCTAAAACTACTTGTCTTGCAGCACCATCATATTTATTTAGATTTTTTACATATTTGGTTATTAGATTTCCTAATTTTGGAATATAATCATTAAATCTAATATGATTACTACTAGGTATTGCTTCAAATAGCTCTTTGAAAAATCCCCTAAGCCAAATCCTTTTTTTAATTTTATGATCATTTAAAGCTTTATCCCTCTCAATACCCGATGAATCCTCTTCTAATTTTAAAACTCGCATATAATTATCTCTTAAAGAAATAATTTTACAGTCGATTAATTCCTCATACATTTCTGGAGCAGAAATCCTATCAATTTTAATATCTCCATTGGCAAAAATAGGTCTCAATTCCTTAACATTATAATAATTAAGTGCCCATGAAAAAATAGTATTTATAAATCTATAAACACTGCTGGCTTCAATACTCAAACCTCCCCCAAAGGTAATAGGAATCCCAGCTCTTTCAAATTCTATATTAATTAAATTGGCATATTTATTATTTGTATATGCTATTACAACATCATCCAGTGG
>CAYMGW010000198.1:0-3857 GCA_964390085.1 uncultured Tissierella sp. | reverse complement strand
ATAATAATTTTTTGGATGTCCTTCAACAGATTTAACAGGCATTTTAATCTTTGTACAATTTTTTTCAGTTAATGCTTTAAATAATATTTCTTCCAAATTATTAAACTCAATATTAGCCGCTATGGCTATTTTCATATTTTTATATCTTTCCAGACTATCTAGCTGAGTTGCTTTTATTATTATGTCACAATAATCCATAGCATTTAATTCTTTTAATCTCTTTTTATACTCCATATATATCATGTCTAAGTTTTTTATTTCTGGAAAAGACTCTAAACCACTACATCTTAACTCCATAATTACCTTATATACTTCTTCAGCAGTCTTTGCATCAATTAAATTAGGTTTAAAGAAAAATCCATTTAAATCTCTCTTAGCTAAATCCTTAAGTATACCAATAGTCAAGTTGTTTCCTAGGATATCATCTATTATCAACTTATTCTCATTTACAATATATTCTTCACATATTTCAAAGGCTATTCTTTGTAAAGTCATCACTCTAAGATTTATGGAAGGGCCACCATCTCTAGCCATTTTGTTTACCATTTGCATTCCTATAGTTCTTGTTGGAACTATAAATAACTTTTCATCTAAAAGATTTCTTTTACAAAAGTCCTTTAATTCTACAAACTCCATATTCTCACCCTATTCTCACTTGTTTTTATCCTATATTTAATATTCGACGTTTAATCTAAAAATCCTCTTTTTTGTAAAGATAACTTAAGTATCAGTATCCTTGAAATATTACTAAATAGTAAGATATGCCCATAAACTTTAATAATATTGTAACTATTTAATATCCTATATTATGGTAAAATTAAGTTAACATTAATTAAATGGGGGTGAGCTAATATTTGGAGGATCTAATAGTATTAAATAATTTAAGAAAGGTCTATAAAATGGGAGATGAAAAAATTATTGCCCTTGATGATATAACTTTATCTATAAAAAAAGAAGAATTTATATGTTTACTTGGTACGTCCGGTTCAGGTAAGTCAACATTGTTAAATATGATGGCAGGTCTAGAAAAGCCTACTAAAGGCGAAATCATCATAGGTAAATATCCTATACACAAGATGAATGAAAAAGATGTAACAAAATTTCGTCAAAAGTATGTAGGCTTCGTATTTCAATCCTATAATTTAATTCCTACTCTTTCCGCCCTAGAAAATGTAAGTCTAGGTCTGACTTTTCAAGGGATTCCAAAGGTACAAAGAGAAAAACTAGCGAAACAAATGTTAACTGACGTAGGGCTTGGGAAGAGACTACACCATAAGCCATCTGAGATGAGTGGTGGGCAACAACAAAGAGTAAGTATTGCGAGGGCCTTCGTCGGTAAGCCTCAAATAGTATTTGCCGATGAGCCTACGGGAAATCTAGATACAAAGACTACAATGGAGATTATGAATTTAATCACTGGTATGGCTTATGAATCAAGGCAAACTTTAATCATAGTTACCCACGATACAGAAATCTCAGATTACGCTCATAGGGTAGTATATTTAAGAGATGGACATATAGAAAAAATCACAGAAAATGAAAACATAATAAAGGGGGAAGCAAAATAGATGAAAAAAGTTCTAAGCATTTTTTTAGTAGCATTATTAGTTATACTGCAGGTGCCGAGTGTAGGATTGGCTTTTGGTGAATATGGGGAGCCTAATTTAGTAATCAGTAGTTCAAATACCTATACTACAGAAGCAGGAGAATCTGTCTCCATATCAGTAAAACTTAAAAATACTGGAGATGGCTATGCCACTGATATTTCAGGAAGCTTAAGTGGCGAGTCTACAGGGATGGTTTATATCGACGGTTCCTCCTATGACAGTATTAGAGATCTTAGAGATGGAAGCACTGGAACTCTATCTTTTAAAGTAAAAGTAGATGAGTTAGCTGATGGCAGAAATTATTCATTGCCATTAAATATAACTTATTATAATGAAGGATATTATATTGATAAAGAAGACGGGTCTAGAGAATATGTACAACCGCAAAAATTTACACTATCAGAAACTATCAACATAAGAGTGGCCCAAAATAAAACTTCACCACAATTAGTAGTTAACAGAGTAGATATAATGCCTTCCACTACTGTTAATGCAGGAGAAACTATTGCAGTAGGTTTTGACATAGAAAACATAGGAAGTGGTCCTGCAAAGGATTTAAGAGTAACTCTAGAAGGCTTATCCAATGAAGGCTTTACATTGGCAAAGGGTGTAAACTATAAAACAGTTCAATCTTTAGATATTGGTAAGAAAACCTATGTATATTTTGAATTAAAATCCTCAAAAACATTAGCAGGCGGAAGCTATGAATTAAATTTAAATCTATCTTATAAAGATATAAAAAATCAAGCTATACAAGATAAAAGTAATTTCTTTATAACAGTTGCATCTAATAAAGGTCAATCATCTAATTTAATAATAGAAAACTTAACTTACCCTACAGGCTCCATCGGTCAAAACAAGGAAGTTGACCTTAGTTTTAGCGTTAGAAATCAAGGACAAATGGATGCTAAAAATGTTATTATTGAAGCAAAAAGTGCAGACCAGTCTGGATTAGTTCCAAAGTCTGTAAGCATTATTAAACTTAACTCTTTAGCACCAGGTGCTACAGAAAAAGTAAATTTCAAGTTTTTAACTACAAAAGCCGCTGAAACTAAAAACTATCCTATTGAAATCACAGTAAAATATGTAGATGATTTGGGAAAAGAAGATATGGTTAACCAATTCGTAGGCATATTTGCAGTTGCCCCAGAAACCGGAGATCCTACTAAGGGAAAACCAAAGCTAATAATAGATAGATATAGTTTTGAGCCTCAGTTAGTTAAAGCAGGAGAGAATTTTGAAATGACTCTTTCTTTCTATAATACATCCAGTAATAAAACTGTTAAAAATATAAAAATATTTTTAACTGCAGAATCTGGTACTAGCAACGATACTCAAGGTGGAGGTAGCTCTGCATTTACACCAGTAGATAGTTCAAATACTTTCTATATTGACTCTATACCGCCTAAAGGTAGAGTAGAAAAAACTATTACTATGTTTACTATACCAGATGCTATTGCAAAAACTCATACTATCACAGCAAACTTTGAATATGAAGATAACCAAGGCACTGAATTAAAAGACATTGAATTAATTGGAGTTCCTGTAGTACAGCAATCAAAGCTTGAAACTGGAGAATTACAGCTTTATCCAGAGGCAATGGTAGGTCAACCACAGCCAGTATCATTGGAATTCTATAATACTGGTAAAGTTACTTTATATAATATGATGGTAAAATTAGAAGGAGATTTCCAAACTGAAAATGGAAGCTACTATGTTGGTAATTTCAATAGTGGTGGTAGTGAATTTTTTGAAGGAATGGTAATACCATCTCAGCCCGGTGAATTAACAGGCGCTGTACTCTTTACCTACGAAGACTCCACAGGTCAAAAGCAAGAATTGAGAAAAGAATTTAAGTTAAATGTAATGGAAATGCCGCCTATGGAAGAATTCCCTGGTGAAATGCCACCTATGGAACAACCATCCAGTGGATCCAAAGGAATTCTAAAATCTAAATGGCTATGGATTAGTTTAGTAATCATAGGAGCTGGAGTAGGAGGTTTTGTCTTCTAGAAGAAAAAGAAAAAGGCAAAGGAAATGGCTCTAGATGAGTAATATAGATTTATTTCGAATGGGTATTAAAAATCTGTGGAGAAGAAAACTACGAACCTTTCTTACAGTCCTTGGTGTAATTATAGGAGCTAGCTCTATTATAGTAATGTTAAGCCTTGGTTTTGGAATGAGTAAGTCCTTCGAAGAGCAAATTTCTCAATGGGGTAGTTTAACCACTATAAATGTTCACAAAAGATG
>CAYMGW010000197.1:4170-5084 GCA_964390085.1 uncultured Tissierella sp. | reverse complement strand
GTAAATGTCATTATGAAATAAAGAACACATGCAACGAAAAATGATTCATAATATTTAAAATTGTTTCCTGCAACTGATTTTGTTTGAAAATATAGCTCCGTTACAGAAATTACATTAAGAACTGAAGTATCTTTTATATTAATTACAAATTCATTACCCATTGCTGGTAAAATATTACGAATTGCTTGTGGTAATACAACATTTGCCATAGTTTGAATATGATTCATACCTATAGCATGGGCTGCCTCAAATTGTCCCTTATCAATAGAAACAATACCTCCTCTAACAATTTCTGACATATAAGCCCCTGTATTAATAGATACTATAAATATAGCTGCAAAAATTCTATTCATATCCACACCAAATGCCATAGCAGACCCATAATAAATTACCATAGCCTGTACAATCATAGGGGTGCCACGAAATACCTCTATATAAATAGAAAAAATAGCATTTATAAATTTGAAAATAATTTTCTTTACCCTACCTTCTGACACTGGAACTGTACGCACAACCCCTACTAGCAATCCAATAATAAAACCTACTACAGTACCAATCATAGCAATAAAAAGTGTCATACCAGCCCCACGAAGAAACATTGGTCCATTATCTGAAGCAATTTTTAATATCGACTCAAAACTCATTTTTCTCCTCCTATTCTGCAGCTGGTTGATTCTTAATAGCAGCATCCATAATAGTAGTTTGTTCTTCTTCTAAAATATCTTTTAATATTTTATTGATTTTTTCAGTTAAATCACTACCTTTTGCTACACCTACAGCAATTGCCGTATCGTCATCTGATGTATTAAATCCATCTTTAAATTCTATCATTTTGAAGTTCTTATTAGCAGCTTCAGCACTAACACCTTCTGGTCGCTCTGAGATATAGCCATCAATCATTCCTGATTCAAGAG
>CAYMGW010000197.1:0-4160 GCA_964390085.1 uncultured Tissierella sp. | reverse complement strand
TTGCTGGAAAATTGTCCATAGCAGGTTGCTTGTCTACATCTTCAATCTGATCAATCACTGAGTAATGGAAGGTATTTAATTGGGCAGTTATTTTAGCACCATTGAAATCCTGAATAAAAGTAGCTTCTTCATATTTTCCACCTTTTTTAACCACCATAACTAAATTAGATTTATAATAATTATCTGTAAAATCAATGGTTTCTTTACGTTCAGCTGTTGGTGACATTCCTGCAATGATTGCATCGATTTTACCAGAGGTTAATGCTGGTACAAGACCATCCCATTCAGTTTTAACGATAACTAATTCTTTTCCTAATCCTTCTGCAATTCTTTTAGCAATTTCTACATCATATCCCCCTGCAAACTCTTTAGTCCCATCTATCTTAACAGCACCATTGGAATCATCCATCTGAGTCCAGTTAAATGGTGGATATCCAGCTTCAAGCCCCACCTTAAATGTTTTATCTTCATTTGCTATTACTTTTGAATCATTTACCTTATTACTCTTTACATTACTGCTTGTACCACATCCAGTTAAAACTATTACTACTAATAAAGATACTGAAATTAATACTGATAAATTTTTTCTCATGACTAGTTTTTCCTCCTGTTGTCTTAATTTTAATTAGTACTTTAACTTAAAGTCAAACTTGCCACTTATACGAGTTATGCTATTTTTGATAACAAAAAGACCTGAGAAAGACTCAGGTCCTAATAGACATAGTAATACCTAATTCCCCTCCTTTTCCCAAAATGAGATAGCACAACTCAATAAACTGGGAAAGTTTATTGAGACAGTCCTGCAGCTCTTAACTGCAGACCCAGCAAGTAATACTGAGAATATTACAAACTTCGGCGATATTTCCTTCTCCTTAGCATCATTGTTTTCTCATACTCCACTAAAGACTGTTAAACACCGCGCCTCTACCTCACTTGTGAAAGTGAGGCTTTATTAAATTATTTCATATAGTTTACAACAAAGTTTTCTATCTGTCAACCCTATTGAAAAACTTTTTCAAAAACCAACCTCTTATTCTTCTTATAGTTTGAAATTTTATCTAATTCTTTTAAGAATTAACAACAATTTGCTTCACTACCAGTGAGCCATCCTTTTATTATGGCATATGCTCAGCCAACTCCAGCTTCCACTTTAATAGCACTTACAGGACAATTTTTATCACATGCTCCACACTCTATACATCTATCCTTTCTCGATAAAAAAGCTATATTTTCTTTTATACTGATTACAGCATGTGGACACACCTGAGCACAGATGCCACACCCTATACATTTATCTGAATCTATTTTTATCTTTGCCACATCTTTAATATATTCCATAACTACGTTCCTCCTAATCTATAGGAATTTATCTATAACCATGAGAATTATACCTACCAGTGTAGAAGCGCCCAATACAGGTACTGTTAATAAGGTTTCTTTTTTTACACCCGATAGAGATGTAAATGTTGTGCTTCCAGTAAAATTCATACCTAAATAACTAATTATTGAAGTTAATAATAATGTATTACTAATATTAATCATTAAATTAGCATCGTAGTGGAAAACCTTAGAATAATTGATAACAATAGCAGACCAGATTATACCCAATATAGATGCCTTCATAGAAAACATTCTAAATGGCAATATAGGAAGAAGTATTGGAAATAATATTGTCCCAATTATAATCGCTATAATATATGGTATAGTATTTATTAATCCACTCTTCATGGATTGTATTAAACTTTCATTAGCTCTACCAAGTAATTGCATCAATACAAAAAATATAAAAACAAAGGGTAAATATTTCATACTTCTTACGGTTTCCAATAGCGAAACTGCTATTCTCTCCGGTAGACTAAAGTTTACTTTTCTCATCTCTTCTGTTGCTTGACAACTATTATTCAAAAACCTTTTAATATCCTTAGCATAGACTGGCCCATATATAGCCTTAAACCCAGTAAGCTTAGTTATTTGATAAGCACTTACTCCTGGTGCACTTAATTGTGGTAGGATTATCTGATTATGAGTCACCAGTTTTTTTAGCTTACATTTATTAATTCTATATATGATTTCTTCAGTAGAAAATGTTCCCTTACCTGCTGCACACCAAACATTTACACCCTTTGTGTCGATAACCAAAATCCATAGATTTAATCCATCTAATTCTATTCTCAGCTTATCTATTGTTAGTTTATAATTTGCCGTTATCAATACTGGAGATTCTTCGTTTGGAGAACCTATTGCATATATACCAGTAGGAACTTTATAATCATCTCTACCTATCCCCAATCTTACTCCTATATTCTCTATTTTATCTATCCCTTTAAGCTCAGTAGTTAAAACACTTATTACCCCTATTGAAGTTCCTATTTTACCATCTAATGCATGTACAATCTTTTTATCGCTAATACTTTCTTCTTTTTGTTTTATTTTTTCTTTTAATTTTTCTTCTAGACTAGAAGATTTTGGTTTTTCAATAACTCAACATGCTTTGTTATTAGAAAGATCATTGCTCACAGTAAATCCCCTCTCCTTAATATTGTTATTCCTTGCTTTCTAATTTTTTATAACGTAGTTTTATTATAACATATTTATTTTATTCAAACATAAATACTCCAATAAAAAACTCCATCTAATTCACTATAGATGGAGTTTTTTATAATATTTATTCAAACATATTAATTAAAACAATATATGCATAAACAATGCGGCAAAAGGCATTGCAATAATCGTTCTTTCTAAAAATACAATCATCAATTCCTTAAATTTCATTGGAAGTCCAGTATTCATAATTACAACTACAGATTCTGCTAAAAATATTATTTGTACCATTGATACTACTGTTACAAAAAATCTTGTTTTAACATGTAATTGAGCCACTTTATCTGCAATAGTTAATACAGGTATAAACATCTCAGTAATTCCTGTTGGGATAGCAGCAGCGGCAACTTGAGCATCTGGAACTCCTAATATCTTAGTTAATGGTAAAAATGCATAACCTATTATATCAAATACTGGAGTATATTTTGCAACAATCATTCCCAAAATTCCTATGGAACATAGCAATGTAATAACCTTTGGTAACACAGGGAATGAATCTATAACAGACGCAACTATTCTTTTAGGCATACTACCAGAAGTATGAGCTCTTACAGCAGCTCTATTTACACCAGCTTTAAACATAGAAGGTCCAAATTTTAATGAAGCTTCTTTTCTATCTTCATCTGTTTGAATTTTCCCATTTGCAAATACATCTGGCTTTCTACTTATTGGTGGAATTCTACTAATAATTGCAGCCAATACGAAAGCTAAGAAAAATGATACGAAATATGTGGTAATAAAATATTCACCAATACCTGCTGTTTGCATAACTAATAATGCATAGCCTACAGATACTGCACTAAAACAAGTAGCTACTATAGATGCTTCTTTTGCAGTATAAATGTTTCCTTTGTACATTCTACTAGTAATGATAATACCCATGGTTGTTGAACCTACAAAGGAAGCACATGCATCTACAGCAGATTTTCCTGGAGTTTTAAATAATGGTCTCATTAAAGGTTCCAAAATAACTCCAAAGAAGTCTATGCAACCATAATCTGTTAAAAATGGTATAAAGAATGCTCCTACTGGGATAATAAATGCTACGCCTATAACTACTCCAGGGATTACCATCTCACCAGTTGATGGCCCAACTATCATTTCTGGAGCAGCATAAACACCAATTTTGTTAAGAAAATAAAGCAATATAAATACCCCACCTGCTAAATATAAAAATGGGTGTATAACTGAATCAGCTTCAAAATATTTGTAAAGTTTACTATCTTTCTTTGAAAAGAATTTTCCAATAACACTAGCTATACCAGTAATCACTAATACTATTGTACATATTAATAATGCACCTACAGGCTCTCCATTAATAACTATTAAAGAATTAATAATCTCTATAGCTTTTTGATAAATAAATCCAAAAGGAATTCCCCCATTAACAGGTATAAAGAATACAAATATGGCTATTGCTGTAATTATAAATGCTTTTATAAATCCTATTAACCAATCTTTCCTATCAAGCTCGATTGAGTCTAGAACTTTAGGATCATTTAGATCCAATTTACTTAAATCATAGTTTTTATTTTTACTTAAATTTATTCTTTCCAGTT
>CAYMGW010000196.1:845-5111 GCA_964390085.1 uncultured Tissierella sp. | reverse complement strand
ATTCCTAAAAAATCGAAAGCTATTGCCATGGGCTGTCCATGGAAATTTCCACCTGATATTACATCTTCTTCTTCAATAAAAATTAAAGGATTATCCGTTGCTGAGTTTATTTCAATTTCTATTTTCTCTTTAACATACTCAAAACAATCTTTACTTGCCCCATGGATTTGTGGTATACATCTTAGGGAATACGCATCCTGTACCCTTAGCTCCCCTTGTTTAGTCGTCATTGAACTCCCACTTAATGAAGTTAATAAATTTTTAGCTGTATTCATTTGTCCTTTATGAGGCCTTATATTGTGAACCCTAGGATTAAATGCATCAACTATACCATTCAATGCTTCAATAGTTAATGCAGATACAATATCTGCTGTTTTACTTAAATTAATACTATCATATATGGTTAATGCACCAATAGCTGTCATAACTTGTGTCCCATTGATTAAAGCTAACCCTTCTTTAGAAGTTAGAATTACAATAGGTATACCAGCCTTTTCCATTGCCTCCTTGCCAGACATTTTCACCCCATTATAAATAGCTTCACCTTCGCCAATCATAACTAAAACCATATGAGCTAATGGTGCTAAATCTCCACTAGCTCCTAATGAGCCCTTCTCTGGAATTATAGGATGTACCTTTTTATTTATCATATCTATTAATATATTTAACGTTGAAAGTCTAATACCTGAATTACCCTTAGCTAAAGCATTAGCCCTAAGTAGCATAATTCCTCTTACTGCCTCTTCTTCTAATGGATTACCTACTCCACAGGCATGACTAATAATAAGGTTTTTTTGCAACTCTATGGTTTCATCACCAGTTATAACCACATCGCTAAATTTTCCAAAACCAGTTGTAATTCCATATACTACTTTGTTTTCATTAACAAACTTATCTACTAATTTTCTTGACTCATTTACTTGCTCTACTGCTTCTTTACTTAGCTCAACTTCATAATCAAATCTTGATACCTTTATAAATTCATCTAAAGTCAAGCTATTTCCATCTAATAATATTTTTTCCACGCCCACACCTCCAGTAATTGGAAAATATTTAGAATTAAAAGGAGACAGTTTTCCTGTCCCCTTGTGTTGAATAGAATTAAAGTATTAATGCTGCTATAGTTCCAAATATCAACAATGGGATATTATAGTGAATGAATGTAGGAACACAGGTATCCCAAATATGATCATGTTGTCCATCTACATTAAGTCCAGCTGTAGGACCTAGTGTACTGTCCGAAGCAGGAGAACCAGCATCTCCTAATGCACCTGCTGTACCTACTAAGCAAATAGTTGCTGCAGGACTAAAGCCTAAAGTCATACATAATGGAACAAAAATTGTAGCTATTATTGGGACTGTACCAAATGAAGTTCCAATACCCATTGTAATAATTAATCCAATTAATAACATTAAAAATGCTGCTATTGCCTTACTTCCTCCCATCATACCTGCTGCAGCTTCTACTAAAGATTCTACTCCTCCAGTTGCTCTAATAACTGCTCCATAACCAGAAGCAACTAACATTACAAAGGCAATAAATCCCATTAATCCAATACCACCACTTAACATCTCATCAAGTTCTTTCCATTTAAAGGCACCAAATATCATCATTATCGCTAGACCTGCAATAGCTCCAAGTGGAAGTGACTCTGTTATAATTTGAATTGCAAAAGCTACTATAGCTCCTAACAATGCTCCTATATGTTCTTTTGACATTCCCTCATTTCCACTATGTTTAATGTCTGACTTAACTAATTCAATATCTTTATATTCTCTTGGCTTTTTATAGCTTATTAATACTGCTATAAATAAACCTATTATCATGCCAATACCTGGAAGTAACATGGATTTCCAAATCATATTTGTTTCTACAGGCATTCCATTATCTATTAGGGCATCCCTTACTATATTGTGAAATATTAGGCCAAAACCTACTGGAAGCATTACATACGGAGCTTTAAGTCCAAATGTCAATGCTGATGCTACAGCTCTCCTATCAATTTTCAATTTATTCATAACAGAAATTAATGGTGGTATTAATATTGGAATAAAAGCTATGTGAACTGGAATTAAATTTTGGGAAAAACAAGCTACACCAGCTATTAATAATACGAATGTTGATCTTCTATCTTCAACTATATTTCCAATTTTCTTAGCTAATATATCTGCAACTCCTGTTTTACCAATTGCTACTGCTAAAGCTCCAAGCAATATATAGGATAATGCTGTTTCTGCATTGCCACCCATGCCACCAATGAGAGTAGCTATACTGTCTCCTAATGACATACCCGATAATACACCACCTGTTAAAGCAGCTAGAATAAGTGCAATTAATACGTTCATCTTTAATAAACATAATACCGTCATAACTAATACTGATAATACCACTGGATTAGTCAACATACTATCCCTCCTTATTTTTTAATCAAAAATCTAGAAAAAATACTTTTATATATCTTATTCATATTGGACAAATTATAGAACGGAAAACAAGCTAGGAGGTTTACTCCTGCTACAAATTATTAAATTTATAAATAAAAAAAGATATATTGCTATAGAAAATTATTCTTAGCAATATATCTTTTTAATCAATTTATATATCTATTTATGTTCGTTTCTCCATAGTTTTTCATATCTAACGGCATTATACTTAACTGTTTCGATTTCTTCTTTACTTACCTCTCTTCTAACTTTTCCAGGTGAACCCATTACTAATGAATTTGGAGGTATTACTGCTCCTTCTGTAATCAAAGCTCCTGCTGCTATTATACAATTGTCACCAATAACTGCCCCATTTAAAATTATTGAGCCCATTCCTATTAAACAATTGTTCCCTACTTTGCAGCCATGAACAACTGCATTATGCCCTACAGTAGTATAGTCGCCAATTTCGCAAGGCCTATTAGTATCCACATGAACAGTAGCATTGTCTTGGATATTAGTATACTTTCCAATGGTTATATAGCTCATATCTCCACGTGTTACTGCTCCATACCACATACTACTTCCTTCACCTATAGTTACATCTCCTAAAACATCTGCTGTTTCAGCAACAAATGCTTCTGGATGTATATCAGTTTTCTTGTCCTTTAAGTCTCTTATCATATCTCGTCTCCTTCTTGTATATTTCTGTATATAATTTATTACCCTAATCTTCTTAAAATAAAACCCAGCATTCGCTGGGTAATCAAACTTTATAATTCTCCTTTTAGTCCTATTTCTTCCGCTACTTTTCTCATGGCAAAGATAGTTTCTCTAATTACATCATCTCTTTCCATTTCTAACATCTCTATACCCTTTTCTATGATAGACCTGTCTACTCCTGCTGCAAAAGCTTTATCTTTCCATTTTTTCTTTACTGATTTTGGCTCTAAGTCTAATACAGATCTGCTTGGTCGAAGAAGTGCTACTGCTGTAATTAATCCCGTTAACTCATCAATAGCATACAGTACCTTTTCCATTCTTTCTACAGGCTCTATATCGCAGCATATTCCATAACCATGACTTGCTATTCCCCTTATGTAATCCTCTGGGTAGCCCTCTTCTCTAAGTATTTCTTGAACCTTTATACAATGCTCCTCTGGATACATTTCATAATCTAAATCATGAATAAGTCCTATCACAGTCCATTTCTCTACATCCGGCTCATTAAAAAATTCAGCAAAATGCTTCATAGTTGCTTCAACAGTTAAAGCATGACGAAGCAAACTCTCCGATTTATTATATTTTTTAAATAATTCTAATGCTTCTTCTCTAGTAGGCATTTTATTTGTCATTTGTTCCCCTTCCTTCTTTATTTATTTATCACTTTATTATATATAATAGAGTAGAGGACTTATAGTGTCAAGTTCATTGTAATTATATTACCTTGGATAGAATTATTATTATTGACATAATCTAAGTTTAATAATACAATATCTTTTATATTTATTTTTTAACAATTAATCACTTAGCATACTTAGGAGGAAAAAAAATGGCTGAACAAAACAATAATTTAACACCACATAAAAAGCGTGAAACTTTCTCATCTGGATTAACAGTTTTTTTTGCTACACTGGGGTCAGCTGTAGGATTAGGTAACATCTGGAAATTCCCCTATCTTGTTGGAGAAAATGGTGGAGGAGCTTTTGTACTAGTTTATCTCATAGCTGTATTATTAGTAGGTATACCAGTTATGGTATCCGAGTTTTATATAGGAAGAAAGACAAGAAGCAATGCAGTTGCCGCTTTTACTAAGCTTAAGGCAAGTCCTTTCTGGAAAGT
>CAYMGW010000196.1:0-835 GCA_964390085.1 uncultured Tissierella sp. | reverse complement strand
ATAGCTGCATTATTAATAATGTTTTTCTATAGTAATGTTGCTGGATGGGTCTATTCATATGTATTTAAAGCTTTACGAGGAGACTTTTCTAACCTTGCATCACTTTCTATGGAAAATGCAAGGTCAATAGTTGGAAATAAGTTTTCAACGACTGTAGGTGGAGCCTATGCACCTATCATATGGCAAGGAATTGTATTATTAGTTGTTTCTTTAATATTGATTGGTGGCGTAAAAAATGGAATTGAGCGAATTACTAAAACTCTTATGCCTGTATTATTCGTTTTATTAATTCTATGTTCTATAAGAGCTTTAACATTAAAAGGAGCAAAAGAAGGATTAAACTTCCTTTTTAAAGTTGATTTTTCAAAAATAAACTCTTCTGTTATTCTTTCCGCCTTAGGTTTAGCATTCTTTAAGCTTTCTCTTGGAATGGGCACCATGATTACCTATGGAAGCTATTTTACAGATGATAATAATATGATTCATACTTCTACCAAGGTTGCATTATCAGATACATTGGTATCTGGATTAGCTGGTATTGCTATATTTCCAGTAGTTTTTACATTTGGATTAGCTCCAGATTCAGGTCCAGGCTTATTATTTAGCACAATTCCCTTAGTGTTTTCAAAAATACCATTAGGGAATATTCTTCTCATTGCATTTTTCATATTAGCATCCATTGCTGCTACAACTGCTATGATTTCAATGGTAGAAGTACTAGTTGCATTTATGTCAGAGGAATGGAACATAAAAAGAAAGCATTGTGTAATAATTATATCTGTAATAATACTTTTAGTAGGAACACTAACTGTTCATCCTACTAGTATCTTTGGTA
>CAYMGW010000195.1:0-5122 GCA_964390085.1 uncultured Tissierella sp. | reverse complement strand
TTGCTGCCATTCTATAAAACTCATAACCTTCAACTTCATTTAGAATTGCTTGACTAATTACATCTAGTTCTTCTTTATACATTTATCTCAGCCCCCTTCAATGTTCATTTTATAGTTACCCAATTTTAAGCAATCTATCACTTATTACTAATTAATAAAATAAAATCTACATTTTCAATTATTATATTATTATTTTCATCCACTCTACCATTGATTTCATTGAATATGAATTTCAGATTCATATTTTCTTCAATACCAAGAAAACCTATCTCATAAGTCATATCCTTATAATCCATCATATTTTTATTTTCATTTGGAAGTTTTGTCTGTTGTTTTTCATATATATCTTTTACAAAAATAAGCATATCTTGTTCATGTAAAACAATATCTCCCTTGGAGATAATCAAAACATTTTTAGCTTTATTATATTGTAAAGTCAATCCATCAACTTCTCTTTTATTTTCATTCCATGAGTTCATGTGTATATAATAATCGTACCCCTTAATATCAACAACATCTTCTGCATTCTGAGTACCATAATAAAAATATCTATTTTCTTCATATGGGTGCGAATAATAAGGCTCATATTTAAATCCCATTACAGTCTCCATTTTGTCTAAATCGAAATCCTTTGGTAATACTTTTATATCCCTCAACTCATGGCTTTGATTAAAATAGCTTATTATATTGCTTATTTCTCTTTTATCTTCTAAAGGAATTTCCTTATTTTTAACTATTTTCCCATTGCTTAACATATTGTTTTTAATTAATATACTTTCAAATCTCTTATTTTGGCTATACTTTGATATAGCAAAACTGCTAAGTGGTCCATAGGCAGAATTTAATATAACTAGAGATAAACTAATAGGTATAATAATATTTCTCAAAGGCTTTTTAAATGAAAAATATAACATTATTCCAAATACCCATAACCCAAGGGCTACTACGTAATATCTGTTTTCAGTTACACCATATTGAGCTATTCTCTGATAAATCGACATAAACATCATAATAAGCACAGGTAGTATTATCTTAGGAAATAAAACTTTAAATAGCTTTGCTACCTTATTTTCATCTAATATTGGAGTTATTAAAAATATTACTCCCACAGATAAAGTAGAATACCATAACACTAAATGAGATACCAATCCCCTAGGCCATTCTCTTGTTAAAAGTATCTTTCCGAAATAGACATATAATATAGCAGTATAAACAGTTATTAAAGGAATGACTATATAAATTAGAAGTATCTTTAGAGATTTAGTGTATTCTACTCTATGATACTCTTCTTCAGTATATGGTAATTTAGATAAAAATAAGGATACTGCAAATATCAAGGATACTATTAAAAACATATAGTAATAAAGCTCTCCTTTAATATTTACATCAAAGAGTTGGTCTATAGTAAAGAATATTGCTGCTATACCAAAGTATAGAACAAATGAATATACAAATGTTAAAGCAAAACTAGACCATATATCCATTAAATGATATTCATAATTGTTTTTTCTTCCTATCCTTGGTATATACAAAAATGATAATAAGAAAAACAACATAGTTGCAAAATATCTTGATGCAGTTACTATTCCATAAATAGTTTTGAAAAATAAGAAATAATATAATACTAATAATCCAATTCCAATTGCATATAGAAAAATTGCTTTTAATTTATCTTTCTTAAAAAATCTCTCTATTAATAATCCAATGCATAGGGATAAAGGAATCCCTAATCCTACTGTTAAATTTATTTTTACTAATGTCTCATGACTATTTCCAGTTAACTGGCTTTCATTCGTATAAATTAAAAGAATAGCCAAAACTGTAGAAATAGCTACAGTTACGGGAAATCTTCTAACACTTTTTCTTATACTTACTAAAGTTAATTTTATTCTATCAAAAAATTTCATAATTTCATCTCCTCTCTACTATACAATATATATTTACCCAATATTAAAAAAGTATTTGATAAACTCAAATACTTTAAAAATCATGTTTTAGTATTACATCTAATATTTCTTGTTTTTTTTCTATCCAATCATTAAATAGATGTATATTTGTAAAAAGCTTTTCAATATTATTATTCAAAGATTTAATGCTACAATCATTTAGGAAATCAATGTCCACATCTCTTGAGAAAGCAGTGGCAATAGTTCCCATTACACAATTCACAATTTCTTCTTTTTCCCCTTCAGCCATATCTTTATTCTCTAATATAAGCATTAAATTTTCATGAAATCTATATCTTATAAAAATCATAAATCCTTCAAAATCTTCTGCATTATTACCTTCTTCTATTTCAAAAATTATCCTAAAAAATAAATTCCACCTAAAATCTTTATTTATTATTTCAAGGATACTGCTCCCAATCTTTCTCGTAAAATCATCGTTGAAAAATATTTCTCTTTCAAAATTTATATATCTATTAAAGGAGATATCATTTTTTCCTATTTCATTTAATCTATTTAATATCCTAAGAAAATTCGCACTATAGTTTTCTGATTCTTCGGGGCCACCCTTCATAAATATATAGTTTACGATAACATCTGTGGATTTCTTAAAGTCTACAACAAACCCTATTTCTTGCCTTATTTTAACTATATATATATCATGAATAATCTTTGATAATAGAGCTTGTAACTGCACCTTTTTGGTTAAGGAATTACTTGCATCCATCCCATTTAAATGATTATAAACAAGCATTAATTGTCTATCTATCATGGATAAATTGTCTTTTATTGAAGACATAATATCTCTAAAAAAATCTTCAGTTAACATATAGTTAAAATTCTTGTATAATATCCTATGGTCAATTTCTCCCCAGAAAACATTTACTAATGATTTTATCTGCAATTCAAAATTAATGCAATTACCATCTTTGCAATATTTCCCATCAATTTTATATATTTCAAATCCGTTTTTTTGTTTCTGAGGCTGTTTTTCATCTAATTGTAACATGATATTAGAATTAAGAGGATTTGTATAAAAACCATTTTCACATTTTATCTCAAATAGTTTCACAATATCTCTATAAATCTTCTCTTCATCTTCAATAAATCTACATTCAATCCTAAAACCTATTAAGTCAGATAAATTATTTAATAGGTTCTCTGGAGTTTTATATTTTATGTAGAAATTATGCCTTAATATTTTTTCCCTTAAACTCTCTGGAGATTTAATTCTGTAATTGACATTTAAAAAATGATCCTTTATAAAAAAGCTATCCGTAAAAAATTTTTCTAGGGAATCAGCCACATTTTCTATATTTTCCCTTCTTTCTTCTATAAGCTCTAAAGTTTCATCTATAAAGTCAAACAATTCTAGTTTCATTATCTATCCCCCTAAGGATTTTTTGTATATATAAATTATATATCCACTTAATTATATCATAAAATATTAAAAATTAGTCCATAAAAAGAGAAACCCAATGGATTTCTCTTAATCAAATTTGTCAAAATAAATTAATTCTTCAGGTAACCCTTTTTCCATAAGTGCCTTTACCATAGAATCAATCATAGCTTGATTCCCGCATAGATAGGCTTCTTTATTCTCTGGATCAGTCAGATATTTATCTATAGCATTATAAACTCTACCTTTTTCACCAGTCCAGTTATGTTCTTCAGTTACCCTTGATAACGTAGGCACAAACCTAAAATCATATAGGGTTTCTTCTAGTTCCTTAAAGTAATCAACTAAGAATAAATCATCAGGAGTTTTTGCACCAAAGTAGAAAACAGCTTTCCTATTTATACTTTGTTCCTTTAGATTCTTAAGTATAGAAAGTATAGGTGCAATACCTGTACCAGCTGCAACTAAAATCATTTCCCTATCATTATCATCCTTATAGCAGAAATCTCCATAAGGACCGTTTATTTGAACAGTATCCCCTACCTTTAAATGTTTGTGTACATAGGTGGTACATTTCCCTCCAGGTACGTATCCTATAAACAATTCAATATGTGTCTTATCTGATGGTGAAGAAGCTATAGAATAAGCTCTGTAAACTTCCTCATCATTACCTTCATAAAGAGGTGCTTTAAGCTGAATATACTGACCTGGTTTAAAATTAATCTCTTCTCCTTCAGGTAATTTGAATTTAAGTCTCTTGATTACAGAAGTCATATCTTCAATTTCTTCTACTGTTGCAAAGTACTCTTTTACATTAAATAACTCCTCTGGTATCTGAATTTTAATATTTTGTTTTACCTTACATTGACAAGAAAGTCTAACATTACTTTTTAGTTCATCATCTGTTAAAAATGGTGTTTCCGTTGGTAAAATAGGTCCTCCACCTTCAAGAACTTTTACTTTACAATATCCACAGGTTCCCTTACCACCACAAGCAGATGGAATAAAAATCTTTTCTTCAATTAAAGTAGATAAAAGGGAGGAACCTCCATTTACTGTATATTCTTTATCGTCATTGATAATTAATTTTACTTCTCCATAATTGCCTATGGTTCTATCAGCGAGAGTAAGCAAAAATGCAAATATAGCAGAAATACCTGTAACCGCAGCTGTTGTTATAATTATCTCGTTCATATTCTGCCCCCCTTATTGAATTTGTACTATGCCTGAGAATCCTATAAAAGCCAATGCCATTAATCCAGTAATAATCAATGTTATCCCTGGGCCTTCAAGACCTTTAGGTATTGATGCTTTCTTTAGTTTCTGGCGAATACCTGCCAAAGCAACTATGGCTAAAGTCCATCCAATTCCAGAGCCAATACTGAAACCAATAGATTGAAGGAAGTTATAGTTACGAATTATCATAAATAATGAAACTCCTAGTATAGCACAGTTTACAGTTATTAATGGTAAAAATATACCCAGTGCATAGTATAAATTTGGAAGGTACCTTTCTACAATCATTTCTAATAATTGTACAAATGCAGCTATACTAACAATAAAAACTATAAATCTTAAATAATCTAAATGTAATGGTACTAGAACGTAGTGATATATAAGATAATTTATTATTGTAGTACAAGCTAAAACAAATGTAACTGCTTGACCAAGTCCAAGAGAAGTAGGAATTTCCCTTGAAACTGCTATATATGAACACATACCTAAAAAATTGCTAAATATCATATTATTTGTAAATATTGCTGCAAAGAATATAACG
>CAYMGW010000194.1:4493-5122 GCA_964390085.1 uncultured Tissierella sp. | reverse complement strand
CGCCACCAAATAAAATAACAAGCATTGGTGTTCCCCAAATCCAATTGGAAATGGTTACTATGAAGTTTACAAAAGCATCCATTTTTTCTCCTCCTTGAAGTTTTTTTTAATTTTATCATCTATATAATAAAGCAAAATTCATGCCAACATAGATGAATAAAATTAATTGTGAATATCACTAATTTTCAGTATATTTTGATATTTTTTTATCAAAGAAAAAAGATATTTTACAGTAAAATTTCTTTTACTGTAAAATATCTTTTACGATTTATAAGTTCATTATACATAGTTATAAATATATTATATTATTTCGTGTACTTATCTATTTTATATTTTAATAATTGCTTTGAAATCTTTAGGGATTTAGCTGTCAAACTTAAATTATTATGGTGAGCTTTATATGCTTCTAAAACAATGTCTTTTTCATGATTTTCTAAATATGATTTTAAATCATAACCAGAGCTTTCTAAAGCTTTTATTGGAACAGTATTTTTACTTTCTAAAATTCTTTTTGGTATATCCTTTGTTGTAAATTCATTTCTTATGATAGTATTAAAACCACCTTCTATTACATTTTTCAATTCTCTAATATTACCAGGCCAATGATATTCTTCAAATATAGAGAGTAA
>CAYMGW010000194.1:0-4483 GCA_964390085.1 uncultured Tissierella sp. | reverse complement strand
TTTCTATATAATAATTACATAGAAGCTCTATATCATCTTTTCTATGAATCAAATCAGGTAAAATTATTTGAACTACTGAAAGTCTATAGTATAAATCACTCCTCATTCTACCTTCTTTCATAAGCTTTTCTGGACTTTCATTCAGCGCCACAACAATTCTTATATCCAGAGGTATCTCTTGGGTGCCTCCTATTCTCCTAATTCTTTTTTCTTCGATTGCTTTTAAAAGTTTTACTTGTGATGCTGGACCCAAGGAGTTTATTTCATCTAAAAATAAAGTTCCCCCTTTGGCTAATTCGAAAAGTCCCTCTTTTTCTTCAGCACCTGTAAAACTTCCTTTTGTTGTACCAAATAAAATACCTTCTAACAAGTTTTCTGGTATAGCCCCACAATTTTGGGAAATAAAAGGTCCTTCCCTTCTATTACTACAATTGTGAATAGACTGTGCAACTAATTCCTTCCCAGTACCTGTATTACCTTGAATCAAAACCGTAGATTCTGTCTTTGATACTCTACGAATTTTTTCTTTAATTTCAAGCATCTTAGAATTTCTTGTAATTATATCATCAATTATATAGCAGGTACCATTTTGTTTGTAAGATATATTATATTTATAAGGTCTATTATATATACTAATATTATTTTCATCTACAATATCTGCAAATTCAATAGCCCCTATTATATTATTTTCCTCTATAAGGGGATATGTAGAGCCAACCTGATAAACCAAATTATCATTTTGTGTCTTTAAGCCTTGTCTTAGATTAATAAAAGATTTTCCTGTTTTTATAGCAGCAATCATAGAGCTATTATTGGTATCTAAATTTTTGTAAAGAGAAGTGACTTTTCTTCCAAGTGTATTTTCTAATTCCAAATCATATATAGACAAATTATTCATAGTGAAATAAATAATTTCACCTTTTTTATTAACGATAACTACATTTTTACAATCATACTGTTCAAACATATTATCACCTACCAATATTAGTTTAACAAATATAAAAATAACTTATAATTAGATTTTTCATTCTAAGTCAACAATCTTTTTTTTATCTCTTTTTCATATCCATTTTCTGTAGGCTCATAGTATTTTTTTCCAATAAATTCAGTAGGCAAATACTGTTGTGAAACAAAGGCTCCTTCGTAATCATGAGGATATTTATAACCTATACCATTTCCCAAGTTCTTAGCTCCAGGATAAGAGCCATCTCTTAAATGGGTTGGGACCTTTCCTATTTCTTTAGATTTTATATCCTCTAAGGCTCTATCTATACCAACATAGGCTGCATTACTCTTAGGAGCTGTAGCTATATATACTGCGGCCTGAGCTAATGGTATTCTTCCTTCTGGCATACCTATTACATTTACTGCATTAAAAGCTGATACTGCAATATTTAATGCATTTGGATCTGCATTTCCAACATCTTCTGATGCACATATGATTATTCTTCTAGCAATAAATTTAGGATCCTCTCCTGCATTAATCATCTTTGCTAACCAATACAAGGCTGCATCTGGATCTGACCCTCTCATGCTTTTGATGAAAGCAGAAATAGTATCATAATGCTCATCTCCATCTTTATCATATCTTGCAGTTTTTATTTGAATAGATGACTTTATTGATTCTAAGTCTATCTGAATTATTCCATTTTCATCTGCTGGAGTTGAAAGTACTCCAATCTCTAAAGAATTAAGTACTGTTCTCCCGTCTCCATCGGCAATGGTAATTAAATAATCAATTGCTTCATCTGTAATATTTACTTTATAATCACCTAATCCTTTTTCTGTATTAGCTAAAGCATTATTAATTAATTTTTTCAAATTATCCCTAGTCAAAGATTCAAGTTTTAAGACCATTACCCTAGACAACAAGGCTTTATTTACTTCAAAATAGGGATTTTCAGTGGTAGCACCAATTAAAATAATGATTCCCCTCTCTACAAAAGGAAGTAATGCATCTTGCTGGGATTTGTTAAATCTATGTATTTCATCAACAAAAAGAATAGTTCTTTTATTATATAATTTTAAATTTTCTTCTGCCCTATCCATTACCTCTCGTATATCCTTTACTCCAGAGGTTACAGCCGATAATTTTTCAAAAATCATATTTGTACTATTGGCTATTATCATAGCTAAAGTAGTCTTTCCTGTTCCAGGAGGTCCAAAAAATATCATAGAAGTAATTCTATCTGCTTTTATAGCTCTATTTAGGAATTTCCCTTCCCCTAATATATGTTCCTGTCCTACAAATTCATCTATTTTTTCAGGCCTCATTCTATCAGCTAAGGGTGCGTTCCTCTTTAATTTTTTTTCCATACTTAAAGTAAATAAATCCATTTAATCACCTAATTAACTTTATTATATATAATACTATATTATATAATAAAATTAGTCAATTTTTAAAATTTAAGATAATAATAAAAACCAGATTCACTGGTTTTTATTATTTATGTGCATTAAATTCTTGTTTTATCTTTTCAAGTAATTCTTTATCCTTAATAATCTGAACTCCTGTATTTACTAAAGCATTAATGGTAATAATCATGTTTTCATAGGCCTTATCTGTTAAAGTTGCATCTCTGAATTCTTCGGTATGGGCAACTATGCTTTCATCACCGTATATCCCAAAATAAGGATGAATAACAGGACAAACATGACTTACATTACCCTTATCTATAGAGCCAAATGATTGTTTTAGATTGTTAGGATTTTCTATTCCTTGACTTCTTAGATTTTGGCTAAATATTTCTGATAAAGTTTCATTGGTCACTAAATCATCATATCCAATCTCATAATTAGATATTTCCAAAGTAGTTCCAGTGGCTAAAGCAGCGCCTCTAGCACAATTTTTTACCCTTTCTGTTAATTCTTGTAAATAAGCTTTCGTTGCAGTCCTTACATAGAATTGAGCAATAGCTAAGTCTGGAACTATATTTGCAGCTTTACCTCCTTCAGTTATAATTCCATGAATTCTAGAAGTAGATAATATATGTTCCCTTAGGGCATTTATACTATTAAAAGTCATTATTACAGCATCCAATGCATTGATACCTTTATCTGGATCTGAAGCAGCATGGGAAGCTTTTCCTTTAAATGTAAATTGTATAGCTTCCATAGCTAAGGATGTACCACTCTTAGTATATATAGATGCTGGATGAGCTAGCATAGCTACATCTATACCCTCAAATGCTTCTTTTTCTACCATTATAACCTTTGCTCCATTAGTTTCTTCTGCAGGAGTTCCTAAGACTATAACCTTTCCCCCTATTTCATCTAATAAATGCTTTAAAACTATACCTGCTCCTGTATTAGTAGTTCCTAGTAAATTATGACCACAGCCATGTCCTATTCCAGGCAAAGCATCATATTCAGATAAATAGCATATTGTAGGTCCCTGCTTTTTGCTTTCATAATAAGCTTTAAATGCAGTTTTTATACCAAGATATTCTTCCTCTACCTGAAATCCATATTTTCTTAAAATTTCTATATGAGCCTTTGAAGATTTAAACTCCTCATTTCCTAATTCTGGATTATGGTAAATGTATTCATTTAATCTTTTTAAATCCTCTAGTATCTTATGAGTAATACTATTAATCCTTTCCATCATAATTAATCCCACCTAAACTTTATTTTTGTACTCCTCTAATGTCCAAAAGTTGTTTTAACATTTATTATAACACATTCCATTCTAGATACACAAACAAAAGCTTTGGAAAACTTAAATTTTCCAAAGCTTTTTAATGACTTTTATTTCAATTATTCTATAATTTCTTTTTCAATATATTCAGATGTCATTCCTCTTAGTATACCAACATAAGACAACCTAAATTCTATAATATCTCCTACTTTATAATCTATTTTACTATCTGAGCCATCTAGTATAAGGTGATCTGAGCTACCACCAAGAATAATTATATCTTCATCTAATGGATATAGGGCCCCAAAGTCAATATCTTGTTTTCCTACAGCACAAAGCATTCTTTTGCGAACTCCTCTGTCTGTAAAGGTTGGAACATTTCCAAAGGCGTCTCTACCTATTTTCCCAGTAGGTAATGAAGGTTTTTCTTTCACTTCAATAACCTCTACTTGAAGAGTAAAAGCATCGTCTTTTGTACCTTCTAACTGCTCACCATAGGCTGATTCAGTTCCAAGTACTAAGGATTCTCCTAGTCTTAAATGATTTAATCTATCAAGTTCATTATCTACTAATAGATGAACTGTACTTGAATTTCCACCAGATAGTATTTCTAGTTCTAGATTATACTTTTGTTCTACTTCTTCTTCCAAGGCAGCTAATCTATCTAATATATCCTTAGTTGGTATTACTCCACCATAGCAGGTTAAATTGGTTCCTAGGCCTATTATTTTAACTCCTTTTAACTCTATAATCTTTTCTATAGAATCAAATAGAGATTCTTCATCATAATATCCTTCTCTTAAATCTCCTAAATCCACCATAAGAATAATCTTATGTATTTTTCCT
>CAYMGW010000193.1:0-5136 GCA_964390085.1 uncultured Tissierella sp. | reverse complement strand
ACAAATTTGATACCTAAAACTATTAAAGTAGATAAGCTATCTCCCCTTAAAATAGAGTCTATCAATTTCCCTTGATAAATAGGCCCTAGAACAGTTCCAGCATTAAATACTAACCCAGAAAATGTAATCAATGCTACAACAAACTTTTCATTTTTCCAATAGCTAATTATCTTATCTGGCTCATTGATTGGTTTTATTTTCATATCCTTCATAGTAGTTCACATCTCTTTTCTTCTAAAATCTCATTATATATATTCTAATCATTTTGTCTTTGAATGTCTATTGGCTCTTATTTATTACCCTAATTTATTACCCTAATTCTTTACCCAAACTTTACTTACTGTTAAAGGAGACTTCATATTTCTATTGTATAATTAAATCACAATATAAATATAGGAGGCGAAAATAATGAAACAACTAAATTTATGTATCGATATTGATGGAACTATTACTGAGGCTTATGATTGGATTCCTAGAGTAAATAAATATTTCAATACTAAAATTACACCTGAGGATGTAACTGTATATGAAATACATCGGGTTATAGGAGTAGATAGAGCAGCTTACGAACTATTTTATGCCCTATATGGGGAAGCGCTACATCAAGAATGTAGAATCAGAAAAGGTGTAAAAAAGGTTCTTAGTAATTTATATGGACAACATCAAATTCACTTTGTTACTGCAAGAGAAGAAAGAATGAAAAATGTGACTTATTTATGGTTTGCTCATCATAAAATACCAATGGATTCATTAACACTATTAGGAAGTCACAACAAAGTTAGTACTGCAAAAGATTTAAATTGCGATATCTTTATAGAAGACCGCTATGAAAATGCTATACAGTTGGCTCAATCTGGGTTTGAAGTCCTTCTTATAGACTGTAACTACAATAAAGGGCCCTTACCATCTAACGTTACTCGTGTAACAAATTGGTTTGAGATAGAAAATATAATAGAGGTTTATGCAAAACAACAGCTTAATAATTTTAGAATCGCATAATAATTTTATGATAACAACTTTTCTCCACTTAGACTAATCCCTATTGCTCCAATAGGTGCAGTAAGAACAATGGATAAAACTGCTATGGACAACATCAAATCTCCATATTCCACTCCTAACGATAAAGGTATGGCTCCTATAGCTGCTTGAACAGTTGCCTTTGGGATATAAGCTATAATACAAAATACCTTTTCCTTCCTATTTAAATCAGTTTTTAATAGAGATATTACTACTCCTATACTCCTAGCAAGTAAACCTACAGCAATTAGTAATATACCTTTTAGACCAGCATCAAGTGCCAGTCCAACATTTACTTGCGCTCCTACCAACACAAATAATAATATCTCTGCAAACACCCAAATCTTGTTTAGCTTTACAGCCATTCTTTTACCTACATGAGGCATTATCTCAAGTATAATAAATCCTATGGTCATAACTCCTAGGAGACCTGCGATTTCTATTCTAGATTTAACTAAATTCTCAAGAGCTGTAAGAAGAATTCCAGCTCCTATAATATATAACACCTTCTTAGTATCTCTAATAGAATACTTCTTAAATAGTTTAACTAGAAATATTCCTATAGTTGCCCCTAGTAGTATTCCTAAAATAATAGATACCGGAATACTCAAAATCCTTATTCCTATATTAATTCTAGATCCACTATATATTCCTAAAAATGTAGAAAAAATCGTAATAGCAAAAACATCATCAATTGAAGCCCCAGCTAATATTAAGGTTGGTATCCCTTTCTCTTTCCCAAGTCCTCTTTCCATAAAGTTAAGCATTGCAGGTACAATAACAGCTGGAGATACCGCTGCAATTATAAAACCAAGCATACCTCCTTGTGCAAAGCTAAATTCAAATATCTTAGTAGATGCAGTTGCTATTGCAAGACCTTCAAATAAACCTGGTATGCAGCTTAGTCTTATTGCAGGAGCTCCAACTTTTTTTAAATCTTCCTTGCTAACTCCAAACCCAGCCCTAAGCAATATTATAATTAATGCAATTTTTCTAAAATCAGCTGAAACTTTTATAATATCCTCACTCAGCCAATCAAGTCCGTAAGGTCCTATAAGAATACCCACTACTATCATTCCTAATAATCCTGGCAGTTTTACCCTCGTGAATAATGCATTTGCTAAAAGTCCTAATATTATTATAACAGCTAAACTAGTTGCCATATTATCACTCCTCCTGAAATTGGGGACATTCCTCAGCAAGCCCGACCATCCTGTAGAGGTGTGTCCCCTGACCTCTACGCATTTCCCGCAGTTTCCCAATTCAAATCTATTTACTCGCTATGCTCGTATAGATTTGGTGCTCATTGCGTTTGACCTACTAAAGCTCACTATCATTCGCTAAGTTAGGTCATAAAAAAACCTACAGATATCCCATATCTGTAGGAGTTATTAGCATATAGCGGTTAAGGTCAACCCCATGACCTAATTATTTTATTATATATTATACAATATCTTTAAACCTTATACAATCTAATATAATAAATGTACACATGCCTAAATATTTACCTTAAATAACCTTAAAATCATAATATAAATATAATAGCTTACTATCATTATAATGGATGAAATCAATAATGATGGATAAAAACTTATATTTCTTTTTAATAAAATTGAAAATGCAATAAAGAAAATGAGAGAAGGCAGTACTATCCAAAAAATTGCATCAGACAATTCTACTACCTTATTTACATCTTTAGTATCTTGATATAACCATATCATGGCTAAAATTGATGTGATTGGCAAGGATGCAATGATTGCACCAAATGTCGGTAATTTCTTACTAACTGTTGAAATAGTAGCTATCATTAGTGCTGAAACTATAGTTTTAATAAAAAATTGCATATATAATCCCCCTATTATTAATTTTGTATATTTATTGTTAATTCACTCTTACTCAGCATATTACAAACTCTAATGATATCCTCTTGTGAGAATGTTTTTTGAAACTTCTTCTTAATCTTTTTAAAATAAGAAAATCTCACAATTGAATATTCTTCAATTTCCTTTAAATATTCTTTACTAAATCTACTCTTATTCTTAGATATAGCTTCGTATATCATAATATGGGAGCAATCCTGAATTACATTTTTTAGTTTTTTTGCTTTTTCAGAGATAAATGTATTCTCATTATTGAAAAAGTTGTCGATAAAGTTTAGCAATTTATTTATATGTCTATCTAAATAATACTTATCTCCTATTTGAGAGAATATGGTCATATGTTTATTATTATAATCTTCTTCAACATCTTGTAAATCATCTATTATTTGAAGAAATACTCCGTAACCAAACATAAACTCTGCTTCAAGCCTACTTAATGTTCCCCTGACTAAATACCCATCGGCTAATACAGACGTACCTCCCTTCTCAAAGGTAATCCCTATTATATCCTTTTCAAAAGGTAATGTTTTTTCTCTTTGCTGTATAAGACTCTGTTCTTGGGCTGTATGAATACCCAGAAGGCTTTCAAAGACTTTTGGATAATTATCCCTTTGAAATTCGCCTTCTATCTTTTTCACAAGGTTGTAAATATGTTCTTCCATATTATTTAAAGGCTTACTCTCTTCTCCCAACAGCCACGATCTAAACCTTTTATTAAACTCTACCTTTTCTTTAACTGAAATACTCGCATCATCTAAATAATTATCACTATATGGATATAACATGCTGTAAGCAAATATGGAAGGTGTTAGCTTTACTTCTATATCGTATAATATTTGTATACTATTCATAATCCAGACATTTCTAATGGCTTGAAATATATCATAAACCTCCATTTGAGAATCAAATTTCTTTACTTCGTCTATAAATTCCTCAGTAACATTTCCATACCCACTATCAATGAAAAAATCTATAATACTTTCTTCATAATTTGATATGTTTAGTTCCATATTCTTTATCAACTGAAGTACTTCTTTTCTTAAATATTCCTCTTCATCTTTACCTTTTGGCATTTTCTTTAGAGTCTTAAATAATTCTTTTCTAAACCATTCTATTTTTTTCTCATTTTTAAGTTTTTCAGTAAAGGAAATTTTTTTAGTTGCCATCTGTAATTCAGCTTTTGTTCCCCACCATATAGAAAGATATTTTTCTCTTAACCCCTTTATCACCCCATCACCGTCCCACTTATAGTAGTATTTCTTACTTCTTTTTAATCTAATTATATATTGAATTAATCTTTTATACAAGAAAAGAGCCTCTATTTAAGAGGCTCTTGGAAAGGTTGGATTACTTGGTGTAAAGTCTGGGTCATTATTGATATATTCTTGAATATATTTCTCTACTTCTACACCTATATTTCTTAGACCTTCATTACCAAACATTACATTGTATTCTAATATATATAATCTATTATCAACTACTGCTACATCAAACCCTGCATGGTTTACATTTAGTTCTCTTGCTACATACTCCACTAATTTAATGGCTTCCTCAGGTACATTATTATAATCATAGGATGCACCCTTTGCAATATTATTGTGGAACTGCCCTTCTCCTGCAATTCTCCAATAAGAACCTATTACCTGATTTCCTACATAAACTATCCTAAGATCCCTATCTATAGGAAGTCTTTCTTGAATATATAAAATTTCATTATTATCTATATAGGATTTAAGCTGTTGTCTATTCTCTACGAGAAAAACTCCTCTACCCATAGAATTCTTTATTTCCTTAGCAACTAAGGGATAGACAAATTCTTCTTCTATGGTTTCCAAGTTTATAATATCTTTACCTAATATTTGTGTATAAGGTATATGCTTAGGAAACATAGCTTGTAAAGCCCTAGTTGTCTCAACCTTATTATGTCCAAGTTGATATGTGCTGATATTTGGAAATATCTTTTTCTTTAATCCATAGACCAAAGTATTCACTTGCCAGTATTCAGGAAATAATATATAATCTGCTTCTTTTATCTTATCTATTTCTTTAAACATATTTTCAGGCTTGATATAGGTAACACCATGTATACCTATAGTTCTAAAAGGGTTAAATGTGATTAAGCTCATCATACCATCCTCTCTAATATTTAACAAAAATATTTTACTCCGAAAAAATGGTTTTAGCAATATTTTTTTATTGGAAAAATCTACCATGCGTTGCGCAGGCACTTTTTGTGTTT
>CAYMGW010000192.1:0-5137 GCA_964390085.1 uncultured Tissierella sp. | reverse complement strand
AACAGTAAAAGAACTTTATAATGGTGATTTAGCTTATGCTCAAGGTGGAATGGTTGTAGCAGGGTTAATTTATGTTCTTATATCTTTCTTGATAAAGAGAATAGGAGTAGAAAGAATACAAAAGTATCTTGCTCCTCAAGTAGTAGGACCTATGATTATAGTAATAGGTATGAATATGTTACCAGTAGCTTTTGGTATGGCAAAGGAAAATCTTACTATAGCAGCTATAACTTTAGGTACAGCACTAATTATAAGCATTAAGGGAAAAGGGTTTATAAAACAACTAGCAATCTTAATAGCAGTTATTGTAGGATATGTAATTTCCTTTAGAATGGGATTAGTAAATACAGTAGCAGTTAAAGAAGCATCTATACTAGCAATGCCAAACTTTAGACTACCGAAGTTTGATTTAGGTGCTATAGCAATTATTGCGCCAGTAGTTTTAGCAGTATTTATGGAGCATCTAGGAGATATAACTACTAATGGACAAGTAGTAGGTAAAAACTTTATAGAAGATCCAGGTTTAAATAGAACATTATTAGGAGACGGTTTAGCTACTACAGTAGCTTCATTAATAGGTGGACCAGCTAATACAACTTATGGAGAAAATACAGGTGTATTAGCAATAACTAAAAACTATGACCCATCAATTTTAAGACTTGCAGCAGTATTTGCAGTATGTTTAGGGTTTGTAGCAAAAATTGGAGCATCACTTTCAACTATACCAACAGCTGTAATGGGTGGAATCTCCTTGATGTTATTTAGCATGATATCCTTAATAGGAGTAAAGACTATAAAAAATCAAGAAGTTAAATTTACTTGGAAGAATATAATTGTAATGGGAATCATATTAGTACTAGGATTAGGTAGCGATTATTTATCTAAGAAATTAGGATTTACAATAGGAATTCCAATAAATGAGTCTGTTAAAATATCAGGACTAAGCTTCGCAGCATTAGTTGGTATAATAATCAATGCAATATTAAATAGAAAATCAAATTAATTAATATACTAAACAAAAAATCCTCTCTAGTAATAGGGAGGATTTTTTTATGTCATTATAAGGACTAGAAGAATGTAAATATAAAGGGTATAATTATAATATAATTAAAATAGGGAAATTTAAGGGAGAAGGAGCGAGGTTATGAGAGAGATTTTGGGAAAGATACCTAAGATAGAGCTACATTGTCATTTAGATGGAAGTGTAAGACCAGAAACTATGTATGAATTAATGCTTCAACAGGGAGAAAACTTAGAAACAAAGGACATAAAAAAGTTTGAAAAGCTAGTAAGTGTTAGAGAAGAATGTGATTCACTAATTGAATACTTAAAGAAGTTTAGTTATCCACTTAAGGTAATGCAAAAAGGAGAAAATATAGAGAGAATTACTTATGAACTTTTAGAAGACCTGAGTAAACAAAATGTAAAATATGTTGAAATAAGATTTGCTCCATTTCTTCATATGAATGATGATCTTACATTTGATGAAGTTGTAGAAAGCGTTTTAAAAGCTATGGGTAGAGCTAAAAAGGATTTAAATATACTATCTAATGCTATACTAATATGTATGAGAAATCAAAGTCTAGAAAATAGTTTAAAGGTAGTAGAATATGGGGAGAAATATCTTGGTAAAGGTGTAGTAGCCGTAGATTTGGCAGGGAATGAACAGGATTTTCCACCAGAAATGCACAAAGAGGCATTTGAACTAGCTCATAAAAAAGGATACAGTATAACTATTCATGGAGGAGAAACTGGAATTGTGGAAAATATACCTAAGTCCATAGAACTTCTTCATGCCAAGAGAATAGGTCATGGAATAGCTGCTATAAAAGATCCTAAGGTGATGGAATTGTTAAAAGAAAAAAATATATTTTTAGAAATGTGTCCAACCAGTAATTTACAGACAAAAGCAGTAGATTCTATAAAAAATTACCCCATAAGAAAATATTTAGAATTAGGTATAGGGGTAACTATAAATACTGATAATACAACAGTTTCAAACACATCACTGGCTAAGGAATATGAGCTTTTAATGGATAAATTAAATTTTTCTATGGAGGAAATATTGAAGCTTATAGATAATGGAGTGGAAGCAGCTTTTATTTCAAGAGAAGAAAAAGAAGATTTAAGAGAAACAATTCGAAATGAGCTAAAAGAATTAGGATTATAGTTTAAAAAGGTGATAGGATTTTCTATCACCTTTTTAAATGAAATTATTTTGTTGAAATAGACAAAACTACTAATAAAGTATAAAATAGATAACAGAGTAAATTTTTAAAAGGAGTTTTTCTATGAAGAATAAAATAATAATTATTGGTGGAGGAGCCGCAGGA
Source organism: uncultured Tissierella sp. (assembly GCA_964390085.1). Lineage (GTDB taxonomy): Bacteria > Bacillota > Clostridia > Tissierellales > Tissierellaceae > Tissierella. The sequence goes on along the minus strand of CAYMGW010000192.1, from coordinate 2,804 downwards.
ATGATGGCAGCCTTATCAGCAAAGAAAAACGGTGGAGATGTTATAATCCTGGAAAGAAATGATAGAGTAGGGAAAAAACTTTTAGCTACAGGAAATGGAAGATGCAATTATACAAATAAAAACTTAACTATAAATAATTATCATGGAAATAATCCTAAGTTTGCATATAGTGCATTGTCAGGATTTAGTGTAGAGCAGACTATAGAATTTTTTGAAAGATTAGGAATAACACCAGCTATAGAAGATAGTGGGAAGGTCTTTCCTTTATCTTTTCAGGCTTCATCTATGTTAGATGTATTGAGATATGAGATTGAAGATGAAGGTATTGAATTAGTTACAGAAGCACAAGTATCTGAAATAAAAAAGAAAAAGAACTTTATCGTAACACTTAAAGACAAAAGAGTTTTTGAAGGAGATAAAGTAATTATAGCAACAGGAGGTATGGCATTGCCTAGTAGTGGGTCTGATGGTAATGGATATACTTTGTGTAAAAGATTAGGTCATTCAGTTACAGATATATTCCCTGGTCTAGTACAATTAAAACTTGATAGTACCTTCCTTAAGTCATTAGATGGAGTAAAATTACTTGGAGTAGCAGGAATTTATATAGATAATAAGTTAATACTAGAAGATAGTGGAGATATTCTTTTTACTTCTTATGGTATTTCAGGAACTCCAATATTACAGCTAAGTAGAACTGCTTTAGAATATATGAATAAAGGAAATGAAGTATGGCTTAAAGTATCTATAATTCATACTAAAACTCAAGAAGAATTATTCCAATACTTGGTAAATAGATTTAAAATTATGCCAAATAAGGCTATAGAAATTGGTCTAATAGGTTTAATAAATGGCTTATTATTCCAATGCTTAAGGAAATAATCATAGATAAAAATAAGAAAGTAAGCTCTTTATCTAAAGATGAAATAAGAAGATTATCTGAAATACTTACTTTTTGGAATTTTAAAGTAATAGGAAGTCAATCTTGGGGGAACGCTCAGGTAACAGCAGGTGGTGTAAACACTGATGAAGTAGATAATCAAACCATGGAATCAAAGCTTGTTAAAGGACTATATCTTATAGGGGAACTATTGGATATAGATGGAGACTGTGGAGGATTTAATCTTCAATGGGCATGGTCATCAGGTTATATTGCAGGATTAAATGCAGCTACTAACTAAAGATAATGGAGGAAAACAAATGACAGGTTTAAATAATAAATTGAAAGAGTTAGATGAGAATAAAAAACATATAAAGGTGTCAATTGTTGGGGCAGGGCTTATGGGGAAAGGTATGGTAAGCCAAATGATGTGTGTCAAAGGTATGCAACCTTCTTTAGTTGTTAGCAATAAAATATCAGATGCAGTAGAAGCCTATACATTAGCAGGAGTATCCCAGGATGATATTGTAATAGCTAAAACCCTCAGTGAGATTAATGTTGCCATGGAGAAAAATAAATATGTTGTGACAGATATTACAGAATATGCTACTAAGCCTAATTTAGTTGATGTAGTAGTAGATGTTACAGGAGTACCAGATGCAGGTGCAAGAATAGCAATGGATGCAATAGAAAATAAGAAGCATATTGTAATGTTAAATGTGGAGGCAGATGTAGTAGTAGGCCCCATACTTAATAAAATGGCTAAAAAAGCAGGAGTAGTATATACAGGTACAGCAGGAGATGAGCCAGGTGCAGTTAAAGAAATTTTTGATTTTGCAGAAGCAACTGGATTTGAAGTATTAGCAATTGGTAAAGGGAAAAACAACCCAATTGACTATGAAGCAACTCCTGACAGTGTAATGGAGAAGGCATTAAAATCAAAACTTAAACCTCTTAGACTAGCTTCCTTTGTAGATGGAACTAATACTATGGTAGAAATGGCAGCAATGGCTAATGCTACAGGATTTATTCCAGATGTAAGAGGAGGACATGGGCCAACAACAGAAGTAAATGGCTTACCAAAGGTTTATAGTCTTAAAGAAGAGGGAGGAATATTAGACAAATATAAAACAGTAGACTATGCTCATGGTATAGCTCCAGGAGTATTTGTTATTGTAACTACTTCACTTCCTCAAGTACATCATGAAATGCAGTTCCTAAAAATGGGGGCTGGACCTAATTATGTACTTTATAGACCATATCATTTAACTAGCTTAGAAACACCAATTTCAATAGCAAAGGCTTACTTTTATAAAGAAGCCACCATCGCACCTATTTATGACAAGCCAGTGGCAGAAGTAATTACAATGGCTAAGAAGGATTTAAAAAAAGGTGAAAGATTAGATGGCATAGGAGAATACACTGTTTTAGGGAGTATAGATACTTATGAAGTGGCAAAAAAGGAAAATCTAGTACCAATAGGGCTTATAAATAATAATGCAGTAGTTAAAACAGATATTAAAAAAGGTGAATTTATTACCTATGATATGGTGCAGTTGGATACCAGCACAGATATATATAAATTAAGGAAGATGCAGGAAGAGATATAAACTTCTCCTTGACAAATAATTGCAAATAAAGTATATTTTTATATAAGTGAAATTCTGTGCATTGATATGGACAGTAGCGAAGTCAATTTATTAAAGAGAGATAATCATTTGGTGGAAGATTATCATAAATAGCTTTGTGAAGATCACCTTTGAGCATAATACCTGAAACGAGTAGGGTATTACGTGAAGACGTTATACTTGTTAAGTGATAAGAAGTACTTGATTGCTTCTTATAATCTGGGTGGTACCGCGGAATTTTCGTCCCTAAGTCTTAGACTTAGGGATTTTTTATGACCTAACTTAGCGAACGATAG
>CAYMGW010000191.1:0-5159 GCA_964390085.1 uncultured Tissierella sp. | reverse complement strand
GTTAAAGTATATAATGAACTAAAAACAAGAAATTTAAAATCAAGACTAATACTACAAATCCACGACGAGTTGATAATTGAGACACAAAAGGATGAAATTGAAGAAGTAAAAGATATGATGAAAAATATTATGGAAAACTCAATAAAACTTAATGTACCTCTTACAGTAGATTTAGAAGTAGGTGACAGCTGGTATGATACAAAATAAATGTATACTAATTGGACTAACAGGTGGAATATCTACTGGAAAATCTACAGTTTCTAAGATTATTATGGAAAAAGGATATGCTTTAATTGATGCAGATAAAATTGCTAGGGAAGTTGTAGAAATTAATAAGCCAGCATATATAAAAATAGTTGAAGAATTTGGAGAGAGCATATTACTTGATGATAAATCCATAGATAGAAGAGCATTGGGTAGGGCTATCTTTAGTAACAAAGAAAGCCGAGAAAATGTAAATAGCATTACCCATCCATATATATTTGAAGATATAAGACTCAAAATTGATGAATTGTGTTTTAATAGAAATATTATATTTTTAGATATTCCTTTATTATTTGAGCAATATGAGCTATGGGAGAAATATAATATTATCTTTGATGAAATATGGTTGGTATATCTTGATAAAGATACTCAAATTGAAAGATTAATGAAAAGAGATGGAATATCAAAAAAAGAGGCTATAAGGAAAATAGAATCTCAAATGGATATAAACTATAAAAAAACTAGATCTTCCAAGACAATTGATAATAGTGGAGATATTGAATATTTAAAGGAACAGATAGATAAATTGTTAAAAGAATTAATCTAATCTTGGAGGGGTTCTTCTATTGTTTAAAATTATTAAAGGAATAAAAAAAATAATTATATTTATAATAAGTATATTTTTAATAGTTATTATAGGCCTTGGTTTGTTGACTACAAATTATCCAATAGGATATAAGACCATGATAGTGGAGTATTCTAAGGAATATAACTTAGATCCTTATCTAGTAGCGTCGATAATCAATGTTGAAAGCAAATATGATAAAGATGCTATCTCACAAAAAGATGCTAGAGGGCTGATGCAGATATCCCCATCAACAGGGAAGTGGGCCAGTGAAGTTTTGGAAATAGAAAATTATAGTGAAGATATATTATTTGATCCTGAAACAAATATAAGGATTGGAACTTGGTATTTAAGCACTTTATTTAAAGAATTTGACAATAATTTAGATTCAGTTTTAGCTGCATATAATGCAGGAAGTGGGAATGTAAATAAATGGCTAAATGATGAAAATTATAGTAGAGATAAAACTAGTTTGGCTATTATTCCTTTTCAAGAAACTAAGGATTATCTAGTAAGGGTAAAGAAAAATTATAAGGTATATAGCACAGTGTATAAAAAATATATAATGAATACAAGCGACAAAGATTCTTTTTATATAAACTTACTGCATAACATCAAGAGGGTTATAAAAGATTTAATTAGAAACGTATAATAAGGTGGGAGAAAAATGAAATTTAAAAAATATTTATGTCTAATTCTTGCAATTTTAATAATGACAATGGCTGTAGGTTGTGATCAAAATAAGTTGACTGTGGGAAATGATAGTAAAACTGAAGATACAGAAAACTCTGTGGAATACAATCCTGTGGAAGGTGGGGAAGTAGTTGTTCCTTTGACTAAATTTAATACACTAAATCCATTGGTAACAGAAAATAGCAGTTATTATTTTTTTTCCAAGCTTATTTTTGAAGGTTTGTTTGAGTTTGACAATGATTTAAATGTCAAAACTCAATTAGCCGATTCCTACAAAATAAATGATGACGGTAGAACTATTGAAATAAAATTAAAAGATAATATTTTTTGGCATGATGGTGAAAAGTTTAAGCCGGAAGATGTAGTGTTTACAGTGAATACGATTAAATATGCTAATGCAGATAGTACATATAGGCAAATGTTTTTAAGCGCCTTGAGCTCAACTAGTATATCAGATATAAGAAGAATTATGGATGTAACTATTGTAGGTGATAACGATATAATAATTACCTTTGACAGAGCTTTTAGCAATAACCTTGAAGTCCTAACATTTCCTATAATTCCAAAACATGTTTTTGCTTCAGGAAGAGGTGGAAATAATGATTTCATTAAAGCATTGGAATTAGATAACTATAAGCCAGTGGGGACTGGGCCATTTAAATTTGATATGTATGAAAAGATGAAAGAAATAAGATTATCAGCTAATGATAATTATAGAGATGGCAAACCATATATTAGTGAGATACTAGGCAGGGTATTGGAAAGTGAAGAAGACATTTTAACTGCCTTCGAGACAGGACAAATAAATATGGCTACAACTGTAGGAGTTGATTGGGACAAGTATAGTCAAAATAGTAGAATTAAGACATTAGAATTTGTATCTGGGAATTATGAATTTTTAGGGTTTAACTTTGGAAAAGAAATATTTTCAGGAGAAAAGGGAAAGGGTTTGAGACGAACTATAGCTTATGGAATAGATAGACAATCTATTATTCAAAAACTTTACTTAGGACATGGAACACAAACTGACGTCCCAGTCCATCCAGATTCTTGGTTGTTATCTGAAAAAGCAAATACCTTTGGTTATAATTTAGATTTGGCAAAAAATGAAATAAAGAAATTAGGATGGAATGATACAAATAATGATGGAATATTAGAAGATGAAAATGGTCAAAAGATTTCCCTTAAGATTTTAACTAATTCATATAATTTAATGAGATTAAGAACTGCAGAAATGATAAAAGATGATTTGAAAAAACTTGGAATTGATGTTACTATTTATCCTGAAAATAATAAAGGTGAAGACGTTACAGTAGAGGATATAGAAGCACAATGGACAGAAGTGAATCAACTTCTAGGGACTGGAGATTATGATATTGCCCTTCTTGGATGGCAATTATCTGTAATTCCTGATTTATCTTTTGCTTTCCATAGCTCACAAATTCCTTATAATACAAATATCATTAAGTATTCTAGTCCTAATATGGATGAATTACTTCAAAATGCTTTTCTAAAGGCATCTAGAGAAGAAAAAGTTAAGGCATATGATGAATTGCAAAGTTTTATAGTAGAGGATTTACCATATGTAAGCTTATTTTTCAAAAATAAAGCATTACTAATAGATAGTAAAATAGTAGGTGACTTAAACCCAACATTCTTTAACCCATATAAAGGGATTGAAAAATGCTATATACCTAAGGAGCTACAATAAATATTCAGTAAGGTAGAATATTCATGGAAGAAATATGATATTGAAAAAACTTTGAAAGTGTAGTAGTATATTATAGGTAAATTAATTGCAGGAGTGGCGGAACGGCAGACGCGCTATCTTGAGGGGGTAGTAAGCAAAGCTTGTGAGGGTTCAAATCCCTTCTCCTGCACCAAAGTAATGGAGGGGTTTAATTGGATCTTAAATCTAAAATAAGGGTAATTGAAGGTTTTCCAGAGGAAGGTATTAGTTTTAAGGATATAACAACTTTATTAAAAGATGGAAAAGCCTTTAAAGAAGTTATAAATAGAATGGTTGAAGATTTAAAAGGAAAAGAAGTAGATTATATAGCTGGACCAGAGGCAAGAGGTTTTTTGCTTGGTGCAGCAGTTGCTTATGATTTAGGAATTGGTTTTATTCCTATTAGAAAGCCAGGAAAATTACCTGCAGAAACTGCTAGCTATGAATATGAATTAGAATATGGTAATAATGCCCTTGAAATACACCTTGATGCTATTGAAAAAGGTAAAAAAGTTGCCATAGTAGATGATTTATTAGCTACAGGGGGTACAGTATCATCAGTTGCTAAATTAATAGAATCAATTGGTGGTGAGATAGCCGCATTTGAATTTTTAATTGAGTTAGAAACTTTAAGGGGTAGAGATAAATTATCAGGCTATCACATAAATTCATTGATTAAATATGACAGATAATAAAAAATATAATTGACATATATAATGTAGAAAATCTCCATGGAAGAATGGAGATTTTTTTATAACCAACTTGACTTATATGGGATTCATAGCTATAGGTAGTTAAATATAAAGTTTTTGTAACAATTACAAAATGTATGAAAAGTAGCGAAAACTTGACAATTGTTAAACAATCATAAGCCCTAATAATACTAAGGGAATTAGACCTTAATTAAAACTTAGTTTACAATTGATATGGATGGATATAAGACAATGTAACCCTGTTTTCTTATTATGAAAACAATTGCATAAAAATTATAAATTAATTGCGAATTATAATAAATTCAGAGGAGATTTTTTGTAAGTATGAAGAAAAAAAGGCAAATTTTTTTAAAAAAAATAGAAAATTTAACAATGATTGTATAAGAATTGACAGTCTTTTATAAAGGCCTTTTGTGTACAATACAAGCGTTTAATGTTATAATATAGAAGGAAATTTGTTAAGCCCCTATTAGGGCTTAATTGTTTAATTGGAATTATTAAAATATTAATAGAGAGGTGGAAGCGAATGAAACTTGACAATCTCACTTTCAAAGGTGGGGTACATGTACCACATAGCAAGGAGTTGACAGAAAAGAAGGCTCTGGAATATGCTAAGGAACCAAGTATAGTATATATACCTTTGCATCAGCATACCGGAGCGCCTTGTGAACCTATAGTTAATGTAGGTGACAGAGTTAAAGTAGGACAAAAAATTGGACAATCCCAAGCTTTTGTATCTGCACCAATTCACTCTAGTGTTGCTGGTACAGTAAAGAGTATAACAAAGATAACTACACCTACTGGTATCAATGCAACTTGTGTAGTTATTGAATCAGATGGTAGTAATGAAATGGATGAAACAATTAAACCAAAAGGAAGTTTAGATGAACTTTCTTCTAAGGAAATAATTGAAATCATCAAAGAAGCAGGAATAACAGGTATGGGTGGAGCAGGATTTCCTACTCATGTAAAATTATCACCACCGCCTGAGAAAAAAATTGATACAGTTATCATAAATGGGGCAGAATGTGAACCATTTTTAACATCAGACCATAGGTTAATGCTAGAAATGCCAGAAAAAATCGTATTTGGATTAAAGGCAATAATGAAAGCATTAAACGTTGAAAGAGGATTTATTGGTATTGAAAACAACAAGATGGATGCCGTAAGTGCCCTAAAATCAGTAATTAAACCT
>CAYMGW010000190.1:1342-5196 GCA_964390085.1 uncultured Tissierella sp. | reverse complement strand
GATTAGAGTCCCAAGAACTGAGATTATAGGAAGTATTGCATTTCTAACAGCGTGTTTTAGAATTACTGTTGCCTTAGAAATCCCTTTAGATTTAGCTGTCTTGATATAGTCTTGTCCTAGAACTTCTAGCATACTAGAACGCATAAGTCTTGCCATATAAGCTAGTGGCATTAAAGATAATGCTAATGCAGGAAGTAAAGTATGTTTAAATTCTCCCCATCCGCCAATAGGAAGCCAACTAACATTTTTTGCAACAAATTGAATAAGTACAGTACCCATAATAAAGCTTGGGACAGAAATACCTATAATGGCGATTACCATAGAGATATAATCGGGACCTTTATTTTGATATAGGGCTGCCAAAGCACCTAATGCTGGCCCAAATACTAAGGCGATAAGTAAAGCTTCTGCACCTAAATAGGCTGAAACAGGGAAACCACGTCTAATCATATCGTTTACAGTTTCAACTCTAGATTTCATTGAATCTCCAAAATCTCCTCTAATAACTTTTCCTAAATATATAAAATATTGTTCTGTTTTTGGTTTATCAAGACCATATTTCTTTTGTAAATTTTCATAAACTACCTTAGGCATTTTCCCTTCCTTCATAAAGGGATTTCCAGGAATAGCGTGCATTAGAAAAAAAGTAATTGTTATAATAGCCCAAAGTGTAATAACTGACATAATAAGTCGTTTAAAAAGGTACTTTTTCATTTTCCCCCTCCTTTGCTGTTTTAAATCAGGCATTGTCATTTACCTATATATATAGTAGGGGCGAGCTCTGCTCGCCCATACATATATCTTATTTATTTATATCAGCATAAGTTAATTTTGGATAGTTAACTAGCGGTTTATATACTCCTGTTACATATGGTTTTTGTGCATATGGTTGAGTATAGAAGTAAACAGGAACTATAGGCATATCTTCCATAACGATTTTTTCTGCTTTTCTCATGGCATCAAAACGTTCTGCTTTATCTCCACTAGTTTTAGCTATTTTTACTAATTTATCATATTCAGGATTATTATATTTTGCATCATTGAAACTTGAACTACTTTCCCATAGCTCTATAAAAGTGATAGGGTCCATATAGTCTCCAATCCAACCTGCACGAGAAATTTGATAATCACCAGCTTTTTCTCTATCAAGTTTAACTTGGAATTCTACATTTTCAAGTTGGAATTCAACACCTAAATTAACTCTCCACATTTCTTGGGCAGCCTGAGCTATTTTCTTATGAGCTTCTGAAGTGTTATATAGAATAACCATATTTTTTAGGTCTTCTATTTTCATACCTTCTTCTGCTAAACCTTCCTCGAATAATTTCTTTCCTTCTTCAACATTGTAAGTAACAAGTTGACCAACATTATCACGGTATTCCTTACCATTTTCATCTTTCATGCCAAATGGTACTACACCTTCAGCTGCAATTTGTCCACCTTGGGCAATTTTATCAACTATAGTCTGTCTATCTAAAGTCATAGCTAATCCCTTTCGAACTTTAACATTGTTAAAAGGTTTAACTTTTGAGTTTAGATTATAATAATAGGTTCCAACTTCAGCGCCTATAACTAATTCTGGATTGTTACTAGCTTTCATTTGAGCAACTACAGCTTGTGGTAATGGGGATAAGAAGTCATAATCTCCACCTTCATATTTTTGCCATGCAGTATTTTCATCATCGATAATATCAAAATCTATACCATCAAGTTTAACATTAGCTGCATCATAATAATTTTCATTCTTTCTAATCTTAATACTTGCATTATGTTCCCATTCGATTAAAGTAAATGGTCCATTGGATACATGAGTATTTGCATTTTTTGCCCAATCAGGATTTGCTTCAACAACCTTTTTATTAACTGGATATAGTGCATAGAATGCAGTTAACTCTAAGAAATATGGAGTAGGTGCTTCTAGAGTTGCTTCTAGAGTTTTATCATCTAAAGCTTTAACTGCTACATCATCAAGACTGCCTTCTCCAGTGTTATATGCTTCTCCACCTTTAATATAGTAAAGTTGATAAGCATAATCTGCAGCCAGTTCTGGATCTAATGCTCTTTTCCATGCAAACTCAAAGTCATGAGCTGTAACTGGATCTCCATTTGACCATTTAATATCATCACGTAATGTGAAGGTATATGTCAAATTATCATCTGTTACTTTATAGTCCTTTGCCATACCTGGAATAACCTGAAGATTAGAGTCAATCTTCATTAGCCCTTCAAAAGTATGGTCTAGAATCCAAGATTCATGAGTTCCTTGTGCCAAAGCAGGGTCTAAAGAACCTGGTTCACTAGAGTTATTTGTTTTCAATATCTTTGGTTCTGCAGGTGTAGATGCTGGAGTTGTAGTATCTGTTGTTGCTGGAGTCGTATCCTTTGATGCGTCATCTCCGCCTTTTGGTACACAGCCAGTAAATATAATAGCTGTTACAAGTAATAAGCTTACTAAAATTAAAAACTTTCTGTTCATGTAAATCCCCCTTTTCAAATATTATGAATATTATAACTGTTTAAATGATTTTACCACTTTTTGACATTAAATTCAATAACAAATTAATATGGTAGTAGTTTAACAAGATATATGGATGCAATCACCTTAGGACTAGTATATTTATTATTGAAAAGGAATAGAACAGGAAACCAATTAACAAAGAACAGTTAACAGAGAACAAAAAAAACAAGACCCTTCGCTTTGCTCAGGGTGACAGGGATTGTCATCCTGAACGTAGTGAAGAATCTTGGTTTTAATCTTTTAATCGTTAATTGTTATCTGTTAATTTTATATTATGGCATGCTACAAAATGGCCAGGTTTTACTTCTTCAAACTTAGGTGTTTCCCTTCTACATATATCTGTAGCATAAGGGCATCTGTCTACAAATCTACATCCAGGTTTTGGATTGATTGGACTTGGGACATCGCCTTCTAGCATAATTCTTTTTTTATTCTTTTGAATATCTGGGTCTGGTATTGGTATTGCTGATAGAAGAGCCTTAGTATATGGATGAATAGGATTTTCATATAATTCTTCAGAATCCGCTAATTCCATCATATTACCTAAATACATTACACCAACTCTATCGGAAATATACCTTACCATGGATAAATCATGGGCTATAAATAAATAGGTAAGACCTAGCTTATTTTGTAATTCCTTTAATAGATTAACCACTTGGGCTTGAATAGATACATCTAGGGCAGAAATAGGCTCATCACATACAATAAACTTTGGGTTTAAAGCTAATGCCCTTGCAATACCTATTCTCTGTCTTTGCCCACCAGAGAACTCATGAGGGAAACGCATGGCATGTTCTTCATTTAGCCCTACTAATTTCAGCAATTCTACTACTCTTTCTTTACGCTCATTACTATTTTTATAACTTTTGTGTATATCTAATGGTTCCGCAACTATATCTTCTACAGTCATCCTAGGATTTAGGGAAGCATAGGGGTCTTGGAATATCATCTGAAAGTTTTTTCGGATCTCTTGCATTTCCTTGGATGAAAGCTTATATACATTTTGACCATTAAATATAAGTTCACCATCCGTAGGCTCATAAAGTCTAATTATAGTTCTACCAGCAGTAGATTTACCGCACCCAGATTCTCCAACTAACCCAAAGGTTTCTCCTGGATATATATCGAAGCTAATGCCGTCTACAGCTTTTAGCATTCCCTCTCCTACATTAAAATGTTTCTTTATATTTCTCGCAGATATCAAGGGTTTTGCCATTACTTTTCCCTCCTTTCATCTTTTTTTGCCATGGGATGATTTAGCCAACAGCGACTGCAATGAGTATCACTATGGGATAGAGTATCTGGCATATGGTCTTTACATATTTTCATAGCC
>CAYMGW010000190.1:0-1332 GCA_964390085.1 uncultured Tissierella sp. | reverse complement strand
TTATCACATCTATCATAGAAGGCACATCCCTTTGGGGGTATATATAAATCTGGTGGAGTACCATCAATAGAATGAAGAGGCTCATCTTTTTTCATATCCAAACGAGGAACTGAACCTAAAAGTTTTCTAGTATAAGGATGTTTAGGGTTTTTAAATATTTCGTCACGAGTACCTTCTTCCAAGATTTGACCTGCATACATTACAACAACTCTATCACTCATATCTGCTACAACACCTAAATCGTGGGTAATTAGTATAATTGACATATCAAATTGATCTTGTATTTTTTTCATTAGCTCTAATATCTGGGCTTGTACAGTAACATCAAGGGCAGTAGTAGGCTCATCAGCTATGAGTAGTTGAGGATTGCAAGCCATAGCTAAGGCTATCATTACCCTTTGTCTCATACCACCGGAAAATTCATGGGGATATTGGTTAATCCTTTTCTCTGGTTGAGGTACAGCCACTAGATTTAGCATTTCAATTGCTATTTTCTTTGCCTCTGCTTTACTTAAATGTCTATGTTTTACTAGACCTTCTACTATCTGATCCCCTATTTTCATAGTAGGATTTAGGGATGTCATAGGATCTTGAAATACCATAGATATTTCATTTCCACGAATATTTTGCATTTCCTTTTCAGTTTTATCTAAAAGATTTTCACCTTTAAATATTATCTCTCCACCTTTAAAGAAAGCGGGAGGCATAGGAAGGAGTCTCATAATAGAGTTAGCAGTAACTGATTTTCCACAGCCAGATTCTCCAACTATAGCCACAGTTTCCTTCTTGCCCACATAAAAGCTAATATTACGCACAGCTTCAACTTCTCCAAAGAAGGTTTTGAACGATATCTGTAAATTTCTAATATCTAGAATTTTATCCATTTTTTCACCCCTTTCTACTTACGAAGCCTTGGGTCTAATGCATCACGGAGTCCATCTCCAAGTACATTAAAGGCAAACATAATAAGAGAAATAAATATCGCAGGTATTAAAATTTGATAAGCATTGCCTACTGCAAGACCTGCTAAACCATCACTAGCTAATGAACCTAAGCTTGATTTAGGTGGTTGAAGACCTAGACCTAAGAAGCTTAATGTAGCCTCTGCAAATATAGCTTGAGGAATAGCCAAAGTAATATTTACTAAAATAGGTCCTAGAGTATTTGGTATAATATGTTTCTTTAATATCCAGCTTGAGGAAGCCCCTAAGGATTCAGCAGCCAAAGCATATTCAGATTCTTTAAGTTGAAGTACTTGTCCTCTAACTAATATTGCCATAGGTACCCAGCTAGTTATGGTCATGGCTAAAATCATGACAAAAATACTGCTAC
>CAYMGW010000189.1:0-5199 GCA_964390085.1 uncultured Tissierella sp. | reverse complement strand
TGAGGCTACTAATACAAAATGGAATGCCCTAAAGTTTAAACCTGGTTTAGTAGGCGGACACTGTATAGGAGTTGACTCCTATTATTTAACCTTTGTGGCTGAAAAATTTGGACTACATCCAGAAATAATTTCTGCAGGGAGAAAGCTCAACAATTATATGCCACAATATATATCTGAAAACATTGCTCAAAGAATTATTGAATCTGGCAAATCAATTGAAGATTCAAATATAGCCATTTTTGGTTTCTCATTTAAAGAAAATTGTTCAGACATTAGAAATACAAAGGTAATGGAGCTAATTAGTGAACTAGAAAAATATAGAGTTAATGTGAAAGTAGTGGATCCCATTGTAAATCCAGAGGAAGTATTAAATAAATACGGAATAAATATTTATGATGCAAATGAAATACATGATGTAAATGGGATAATATTTGCTGTAGCCCATAAGGAATTTTTTAAATATACATTAGACAATATTAGAGCCATGTATTCTCAGGATGATGAACCAATACTCATTGATATCCAAGGAATATTTAACAAAGAAGAAGCAAAATCCTTAGGTTATAATTATTGGAGGCTATAAATGTATATTTGATAATCATGAAATAGAAGGACAGGAAACTCTTAGGTATCCTGTCCTTCTATATAAATTATAGTCCTAATTTGATTTTTAATTTTTCAAGCATATCTTTAGTCATTGCATCAAGGTCATATTTAGGATTCCAGCCCCATTCTTCTCTAGCAGCTGTATCATCTAATGAATTTGGCCAAGAATTAGCAATTGCCTGTCTTACTGGATCAACATCATATTCTAGTTCAAATTCAGGTATAAACTTCTTAATTGATGCAGCTAACATCTCTGGTTCAAAGCTCATTGCAGAAATGTTAAATGCGTTTCTATGAATTAACTTAGCTGGATCTGCTTCCATAAGATTTACTATAGCATCTAGAGCATCTGGCATATACATCATATCCATATATGTTCCTTTATCTATGAAGCTAGTGTATTTCTTGTTTTTTAATGCATCATAATAGATATGAACTGCATAGTCTGTAGTTCCTCCACCTGGTAATGTTTCATAGGAAATAAGACCTGGGAAACGAACTCCTCTAGTATCTACTCCAAATCTCTTATAGTAATAGTCACACAACAATTCTCCAGCTACCTTAGTAACACCATACATAGTTGTTGGTCTTTGAATAGTATCTTGTGGTGTCTTATCTGGTGGAGTTGATGGACCAAATGCTGCAATAGAGGATGGTGTAAATGCCATACAATTCTCTTCTCTTGCTACTTCAAGGATATTATATAATCCATTCATGTTTATATCCCAACATTGCTCTGGATATTTTTCACCAACAGCAGATAGTATTGCTGCAAGGTTGATAATTGTATTTATATTATGTTTTTTAACTATTTCTGATACTTGATTACCTTTAGTTATATCTACTATTTCAAATGGTCCAGATTCAATTAACTTTTCATGGCCTTCCTTTACTCTTCTACCACTGGCAACTACATTGTTTACTCCATAAATTTTTCTTAGCTCTGTAGTAAGCTCTGAACCAATTTGTCCTAATGCTCCTGTTACTAATATTTTTCTCATTAAACGCACCCCCGTTATAATTAAGTACCTTTTAATTCGTCATAATTATATCATATTTTGTGCAATTTGAGTATCTATTTATACATAATAATATTTAATTATATAATTTTAATAAAAACAAATACCAATACCCTTTGGTCCTAAATGAGCTCCAATTACTGGTCCTAGTTCATCAATAGTTATAATCGCTTGAGGGAATTTCTCTGCCAATATATTTTTTAACTTTATGGCATTATCTTTATCTAATACATGGCATACTCCAATTTTTTGAACATTATCAGGAACCTTATCTACTATGGCTGACAATGCCTTGTTTTTCCCCCTAAGCTTCTCCAATAATTTAAGTTCACCATCCTTTAACTCAATTATAGGTTTGATATTTAGTAAATTTCCTACAGTTGCTTGCACTGCTGAAAGTCTTCCACCTCTGCTTAGATACTCTAAGGTTTCTGTAGTCAGATATACATGCATACTTAATTTCTTAGAATCTATGTGTGATTGAATTTCTTCAGATGACTTTCCCTCCTTAGCCATCTCTACTGCATCTTCAACTAAAAACTTTAAGTTTGCAGCAGCATTTTGGGAATCAATAATAGTGATGCTTTTATCCTCTAACATATTTTTTGCAAGCATAGCACTATTAAAAGTACCACTTAATTTAGAAGATAAAAGAATGGCTATTATTTCATCATATCCTTCTTCAAAGGCCTTGTTAAAAGCATCTAAAAATTCACCTGCCGCTGGCTGAGATGTGGAAGGAAATAATTTTGTATCTTTTAATTTATTATAGAAACTATCAAATTCTCCTGGAAATGGTTCCTTACCTGATTCTTCTCCAAATACATAATTCAGGGGAACTATGGTTACATTTTCTTTTTCTGCATATTCCTTAGTTATATAACCAGTACTATCAGTTATTATTTTTATTTTTGACATTTAAAAACCTCCTTTTATTTAAAATAATTCTGCTAATATATATTAGCAGAATTATTATATTATTTCATATTTTAATTTATTTTACAACTAGTTATTGGTATTTAGTGGTTGAAACATTCTACCGGAAAACATCTTGAATTTAATATTTTAATCTGAAGATTCAACTTCCATAAACAATTTTTTTAATCTGTTAACCAATACCATCATATATATTCTTAATATAACTCCAATTAGAGGCACAAAAAACATTAATATCTTAATGTTGTATAATAATGTAAAGCCCAGTAAACTAATATTTATAACTGAAAAAATAGTGTAAGTTCTCTGTTTTTCTAAATATTCATTAGCTAAATCAGGATAATTATTAGAATCTAAATATTCAATAGAGGATTCTAACGTTTTGAAAAACAAAATTAGTTCGACTACATTATATACTACCATCCAAATTGACGTAGATAGAGAGTAGGATATAGGGCCATTAGAAAAATAATCTGCTACTCCACCTATAAATGATATACTCGCAGTCAATAGCCCTATATTTTGTGTTTTATGAAATGATTCTAGCTTAGTTTCTTCATATAGCTTATTAAGCCCATTTGAAATCACTAATAACCCCACAAAAGCAGGGAGAATTTTTATTAGCCCAAATTTAATATTAAATGTCATAATAAAAATTCCCCAAAAAATCTTACTATATCCTTCAAACATTAAATCTCCGTTACATAAAATCTACTAAAATCTAATATTTAGAGATTTATTCCTTATTCAACGCAACCTGTTTTGTCATAAGACTACTCCAGTTTGGTATGTTGCTCCAAAGGCTTAAATTCCTGTGTAACGAACAGTACATATCAGCATTATCTTGTTAGTGATGCTATGCTGATTTTTTATATCTTGAAAGATTTATTGATGCATTTTTGTCCCTATCAATACTACTATTGCATGATGGACAAATAAAAACTCTATCTTTAAGTTTTAAATCTTTCTTTATCGCTCCACAACAAGAACAAGTTTTGCTTGAAGGGTAAAATCTATCTGCTTTAACAAACTCAATACTATTAAATTTACTTTTGTATTCTAAAATACTAATAAATTTATGGAAACATTGTTCCCAAATAGCCTTTGATAAGTGTTTATTTTTAAGCATACCTTTTACATTTAAATCTTCAACAACTATTCTGCTTGGCTTGGTTTTCACTATTGCAGTTGTTGTTTGATGAATATGATTTAAACGTATATTTGAAAGCCTTCTTTGAATAAGTCTTATTTCTCTTTCGAGTTTTTTAATATTATTGGTTTTAGTAAATTTATAACGGTTTTCACCTTCCTTTCCTATTTGAATTTTTCCATCTTCATATTTCCTTGAAACTTGTTTCTGGTTTCTTTTTAACTTCTTTTTTAGTCTTTTAACTTCCTTAGTTTTATTAATATTTTTAAATGGTTTATCTATATTTGAAACTATTGCTAAATCTTTCAATCCTAAATCTACACCTATTGATATATCTGTATTTTCTGATATAGGTTCTTCTTTTTCTATACCTACAGATATATACCAAAACTTCCCGTCAAAGCTTATTCTTGGATTAATATATTTAACATCAATTGGTATTTGCTCTACTGTTTCAACCCAACCTACTTTTTCAATCAATACTAAATTTTCTTTAACTTTTAGCTTATCTGTATCATTATAGAATGAAGGTTTGCTTCTTCTTCGGCTCTTAAACTTGGGCTTATCTGCCAACCCTTTAAAGAAACTTTTATAAGCATTACAAGCATCTTTTACAGCCTGTTTTGCCACATTATTAGATACTTCATTAAGCCATTTAAGTTCTGATTTCTTTAGAATAGTTAACTCTTTTCTTAAATCTCCATCTTTTATAAACTTACCACCATTTTTATAATTTTCTTCTTGTCTTGCAAGTGTCCAATTATAAATAAATCTTGCAGTACCAACGGATTGCCATAATTTTTGTTCTTGTTCTACATTGGGAATAATTCTAACTTTCTTCGCTAATATCACACTCTAACAACTCCTTAATCATTTTCTTTGCTTTATTGGCTCTCTTACCTTGAAGCCTACAACTAAAAACTGTAACAATTTGAATTAAGTCTTCTACTAATTCCTGTTCTTCGATCTTTTCAGTATTGTCTATAATTTCAATAGTAGTACCATACTTATTACATAGGTTTTCTATAATTTCAAAACCAAATCTCAATAACCTATCTTTATATAGAATTACTATCTTCTCAACTTCTGAATTAGTTATCATATCTATTAATTGATTTAAGCCTTTTTTGTTGTAGTTTATTCCACTTCCTATATCAGTTATAATATCAAAAGAGTAACCTTTAGCAATCATATATGTCTTAACATTTTTAATTTGTCTTTCAAGGTCATCTTTTTGTTTATTTGAACTAACTCTACAATATCCTATTACTTTTTTAGTTTTAGTTTCAACACCTTTAATGCCTAAAAAATGATTAAGTTGTTCTTGTGAATAATATCTTGTGCCACCATCTGTTATATGACTTGGTTTCAAACTTCCGTTTTTATCCCAATTCCTTAAAGTTTGAATTGACTTACCTATTTTTTCTGCAAATTCTCCTATTGAGTAATACTTCATGTTTATCACCTCAATAAGATATTAACATAAAA
>CAYMGW010000188.1:1297-5234 GCA_964390085.1 uncultured Tissierella sp. | reverse complement strand
TTTATTTTTAAATTTTATTATTGGTAAAAAAAGATTAATATTCTCATTATTTTTCTCCCTTTTCCCTAAATTCAAATTGAATAGGTGTACCTAGAAAACCAAAATGATTTCTTATTTGATTTTCTAAATATCTTACATATGAAAAATGCATAAGTTCTTTGTAATTTACAAATATTATAAATTTTGGAGGTCTTACGGAAATCTGAGTTCCATAATAAATCTTTGCTCTCTTGCCTTTATCACTAGGAGGTTGATTCATTAGTACTGCTTCATTAATTATATCATTTAATACACCTGTACTAATCCTTAAATTATAATTATTATTTACCACATTTATTAATTCCAGCAATTTATCTACTCTTTGACCTGTTAATGCTGAGATAAAAATAATAGGTGCATATGATATAAAACCTAGGACTTTTCTAATTTCTTTTTCAAATTCCAGATGAGTATTACTATCTTTTTTTACCAAGTCCCATTTATTTATAGCAATGATAATAGCTTTTCCATTATCATGAGCATATCCCGCAATTTTAGTATCCTGTTCTGTAACACCTTCTGTTGCATCTATGACCAATATGCATATATCAGATCTGTCTACAGCAGTCAGTGTTCTTATTACTGAATACCTTTCAACGACTTCATAAATACTTCTTTTACGTCTTAGTCCTGCAGTATCAATAAAGACATATCTATTATCACCAAAATTAAAATAAGTATCAATTGCATCCCTAGTAGTCCCCGGAATATTGGTTACAATAACCCTTTCTTCTCCTAGAATGTTATTAATTAGAGAAGACTTACCTACATTTGGTTTACCTATTAAAGCAACTCTTATTAATTCCTCATCATAATCAGTGTCCTTATCTTCAGGAAAATGCTTTACTATTTCGTCTAGTAAGTCTCCGATACCAAGACCTTGTTCACCAGAAATAATCATTGGCACACCAAGGCCTAATTCGTAGAATTCATATACTTGGTCTTTTACATTTGGTGTATCTATTTTGTTACAAGCCAATATAACATTTTTCCCTGATTTTCTGAGCATATTTCCTATTTCTCTATCAGTTTCAGTCAAACCATCTAATCCATCCACTACAAATAAAATGACATCAGCTGTATCTATAGCCATCTCAGCTTGCCTTTTAATATTTTTCATTATTATCTCTTCATTTTCAGGCTCAAGTCCACCTGTATCTATTACTGTAAAATATTTTCCAAGCCACTCTCCTTCGGCATAAATTCTATCTCTTGTTACGCCTGGTGTATCTTCTGTTATTGCAATTCTCTTTCCTACTAATTTGTTAAACAACGTTGATTTACCTACATTTGGTCTGCCAACTATGCAGACAATCGCTCTATCCATTTATTCATCCCTCAATTCTTTATTATATCAATTAAACTCTTACCTTCAACTTTAGATGAGATTATAGGAATCTTTAAGGCTTGAGATACTTCCTCAATAGTTAAATTATCTAAAAAGATTTCCTCATCTCTCTTCATCATAGATCTAGGAATAATAATTCCATCTATATTATCATATCCATTTAGTTGAGAAACTAAGTCTTGACCTGTTATTAATCCAGACACAGTAATAGTCTCTCCAAAAAACTTATTAACTATAGGTATAACTGTTAACTCTAGACCATTAAACTTTTCGAGTATTTTGTCTTTAATTTTAATCATAAAATCATATGCTAAAGTACCAGTAGCAATAACATACCTTTTATTACTTTGATTTGGAATTTTTATCTTCTTAAGCTCCTTGATTATTTCATCTTCAAAGGATTTCATAAGACCAACGCCATTTTCCAATTGTGGGAATCCTTCATATTCATCGTACTTAGGAACTTCCCTCTTAGTCATTGCAAAAAACTCATCTGAAGCAAATACAAACCTAGTTCCTAATTTTTTCAAAAAGTGACTTTGTTTATCAAATATAAAATTTAACAAATCATCAGCTGATTCTTTAGTATATGGTTTTAATTGTTGAAGTTTTTCCCTATATCTAGTTATACCTACTGGCACTACTGCAACACTTTCAATAGTAGGATATAATTCTGATAAATCAGATAGGGTTCTGTCTAACTCAGCCCCATCATTTACTCCAGGAACTAATACTATCTGACAATTAACTTCCAACTTAGCATCTTTAAATCTTTTTAATATTTCATATATTTTACCGGCATTCTTATTGTTTAACATCTTTACCCTAAGCTCCGGATTAGTAGTATGAACACTTACGTTTATAGGACTAAGTCTGTAGCTTATAATCCTATCTATCTCTTCGTCACTCATATTAGTTAATGTAATAAAATTGCCTTGTAAGAAAGATAGTCTTGAATCGTCATCCTTAAAATATAATGTATCTCTCATATTTGGAGGTAATTGGTCAATAAAGCAAAAGATACACTTATTTCTACAAGATTTAGCTTTGTCTATTAAAGGATTAGTAAATATTAAACCTAAATCTTCGTCAAAATCCTTTTCAATTTCGAATTCCCAAATATCTCCATCCTTCTTTTCTATAGCAACTACAATATAGTCATCAGATATTAAATATTTATAATCAATAATATCTCTAACAGGTCGAGCATTTATAGATAATAATATATCCCCTTGTTCTATTTCTAATTCTTGGGCTATACTACCTTCTGCAACCTCTTCAATAATATTTTGAGTTTCATTAAAATTTTTTAATTCCATCTTTACACCTCAATTAATTTTATGTATATGTTTATTATTCTAATATAGTATAGCACATATGTAAATAGCAAGCCTACAGAATTATCTGTAGGCCTTTATGTTATTTAATATAATGGATATTTATCACATAATTTGACTACTCTATCTCTAATTGCGTCTCTATCATTGCTTTCATCCAAAGCTAGGGTAATTATTTCAGCAATTTCCATCATATCTTCTTCTTTCATCCCACGTGTTGTCATAGCAGGTGTACCAATTCTAATTCCACTAGTTATAAATGGAGATTCTGGATCATAAGGAATAGTATTTTTGTTAGTTGCTACACCAATATCATCGAGAAGCGCTTCTGCTTTCTTTCCAGTTAATCCTTTAGTTCTAACATCTATTAAGATTAAATGGTTATCTGTTCCTCCTGATACTAGTCTAAAGCCATTCTTTAATAAACCTTCCGCTAAAGCTTTTGCATTATTGATTGTCTGTTGTTGATAAACTTTAAAGTCATCTTGTAAAGCTTCTCCAAATGCAACTGCCTTTGCGGCGATTATATGCATCAATGGTCCTCCTTGGATTCCAGGGAAGATTGCCTTGTCTATAGCCTTTGCATATTCTTCTTTACATAAAATAGCTCCACCACGTGGTCCACGCAATGTTTTATGAGTTGTAGTAGTTACAAAATCAGCATATGGAACTGGATTAGGATGTAGTCCTGCTGCAACTAGACCTGCTATATGAGCCATGTCTACCATCAAATATGCTCCTACTTCATCTGCAATCTCTCTAAATTTGGCAAAATCAATTTTTCTTGGATATGCGCTTGCACCAGCCACTATCATCCTTGGCTTTTCTCTTAAAGCTATTTCTCTAACTTCATCATAATCTATTGTTTCTGTCTCTTTATTTACTCCGTAAGCTACAAAGTTAAAGTAGGTTCCTGAGATATTAACAGGGCTACCATGGGTTAAATGTCCTCCTTGTGATAAGTTCATACCTAATACCTTATCTCCAGGTTTTAATACTGCAAAATATACTCCTAAGTTTGCATTGGAGCCAGAATGTGGTTGTACATTAGCGTGCTCAGCTCCAAATATTTTTTTCATTCTATCACGAGCCAAGTCCTCAACCATATCTACTACTTCACATCCACCATAATATCTCTTAGCTGGATATCCTTCTGCATATTTATTGGTTAAATAACTACCTGCCGCTTCCATTACTTGTGGGGTTACAAAGT
>CAYMGW010000188.1:0-1287 GCA_964390085.1 uncultured Tissierella sp. | reverse complement strand
TTTTCTGAAGCTATAAGTTCGATATGTTTTTTTTGCCTATTCAGTTCCATTTCAATAATATTCATTACTTCAGAATCATGCTTAGCTAAATTTGAAAAATCCATCTTCTTTTACTCCCCTCATCTTTTATTTTTTATAATTAATTATTAATCATATTATGTTATAATATAATATAATTAATTTCAAATGTAAAAAACCAGTCAACTACATTATATAGATTTTTTACCATTTTTACAAGAATATTAATTAAAGAGGTGAGAATATGGATAATTGGGAAATATATGATAGAGAGGATATTAAAAAATTATTGGTTTTAGCAACCCTTGCTGGAAGTATAATGCTTAGAAGTGGCGCTGAAATTTATAGAGTTGAGGATACAATAGTAAGAATTTGTAAGTCTAGAAAAGGAATTAAATATGTAGATGCTTACATAGTTCCAACTGGTATTTTCATATCCCTAGAATATGAGGGTGAATTGATGTCTTATATTAAAAGAATCAAAACTATTTCCATAGATTTAAATAAAGTGGCCATGGTAAATGAATTTTCTAGATCTTTTGTAAATTCACATATGTCTATAAATGAGGGTCTTGAAGAACTAAAAAAAATAAATAAAACAAACAGATATAAGACCTTAACAAAAACCATTTTCGGTTCTTTAGCTTCAGCATTTTTTTGTGTTTTATTTGGCGGTTCAATTCTAGATTTTATTGGAAGTTTTATAGTAAGTTTTATTGTCCTTACTGGTGTAAATCTAATATCAAAACTTGAACTTACTTTCTTTATAGATAATTTAGTAGGTGCCATTATTGCATCTTTATTTTCCCATATATTAGTTAAAATTGGAATAGGAGAAAATATTGATAAAGTAATCATTGGATCCATAATGTGTTTAGTTCCTGGAGTTGCAATTACAAACTCTATTAGAGATACTATGTCTGGAGATTTTTTATCTGGATTATCTAGAGCTATGGAAGCAGTATTTTCTGCAATAGCCATAGCCCTTGGCGTAGGAATCATCCTTAACTTTTATACGAAAGGAGTATTTTAATTGTATATAGCTAAAGAATTAATATTATCATTTTTATCTACAATTGGATTTTCTATATTATTTAGTTCACCAAAAGAAACTATAGGATATGCAGGTCTTACTGGTGCTACAGGATGGATTTTATATTCTATGACTTCCAAAATATTTCATGGTAATATAACTGGTACTTTTTTTGGAGCCATAACAGTAGGATTATTAGGAGAGTTTTTTGCAAGGGTAAGTAAAAAGCCAGCAAC
>CAYMGW010000187.1:0-5247 GCA_964390085.1 uncultured Tissierella sp. | reverse complement strand
GTTTTACCCATAAGCACTTGGGATGCTTCTAGTGGCTCATTTACTTCTAAATACTGGGATATTGTTTTATATAAATCATTATATAAATAATCCATCTTTTCCATAGTATCATTTAGAGCTTCGGTATCGAATTCTTTAATGCAGTTAAATAATAAGGAAAGAAAGATTTCTTTTTCAAAAAAAATATATTTAAGAGTTTCGAGATTAGAGCAACAATAATTGAATTCATTATGGAATTCTGTAAGAGTCATAGGATTCTGCAATACCTTTTCAAAGTTCTCTTTCGGAATATAGCCACCAAAGAAATTATAGAGAAATTCAGTATCAGCTAAACTTTTTACATGGGATTCATATTTAACAATATCGTCAAATTCATTGTTTATAAGTAGAAACTCTAAGATTTCATAACCGCTCATATTTAAATTACTTAATATTTTTAGCATATAACTATATTTATTTGTAATATTCTTCAAAAAATCTTCGCCATATACATTTTTTACGATGTTATAGAATTCATTTCTTGGACTAATGGTACTTAACATTGCAGAAATCATTTCTATTACTTTTGATTTTTTCATAATAACTCTTTCATTTTTTTTAAAATTATCCAATTTATTCCATCCTTCTTAATCTTTATATTATTTTAATACTAGATTTTAAAGTGTATACCTCATATTCTTTATTATAGCATTAGTATTTGATAATTTGTATTAAATAATAAATACGGAAAGTAATAAAGTGTTGAAACTAATCTTAATGATTGGTGTTAATTAGTTGAATAGAGAATATTTATTAATAATTTACAATATTTTTTATAAAAGGAAGGACTTTGGAAGAAAATGTAGAATAGTATAAAGAGGTGAAATTTATCATTATCAGTAAATTATTTTACATTCTTCATATAACATTCACATCTTTCATAAATTAAATAAAATAATGGAGCGAGATGATGAAATTGAATAATAGAATTATAAGATGTAGTGCCTTAATCCTCAATAGGAATAAGGAATTTCTTTTATTGATTCAACAAAAAAATAAGTATGGGAATTTATACTGGTGGCTTCCTGGTGGAGGGTTAGAAGAAAATGAATCCACAGATGAGGGAATTCATAGAGAATTAAATGAAGAACTAGGAATAAAGATGGAATTTGATGATTTTTTTGTTCTTGAAGGAATTCTTCCAAATAGACATTATAAAAAGTATTATACATGGATAGGAAGAATAGATAAGGAAACAAAAATAATAATAAGCAATAATGATAGCAATGAAATAGTAGGATATAAATGGTTTGATATTAGTGATAAAAATAAATATGAATCAGAACTATATTCAGAAGATATTTATTTGTTTATCAGAGAACTAGAGAAAAGAATAAATAGGAAATGATAAATGATGGAACTGAGGTGATATATATGGAAAACAATCAGATTATTTATATCAGAGGATACTGAATTCAAACTAGATGAATCAGATAAGGAGAAAACTTTAACTGATAACATGATGAAATTTTTTCAAGAGTGAGATCAAGAATAGATGCTAGAAAATTATTAGGAGTGAATGAAAATGGAAAATACTATAAAGGTATCCATATCAGTTGAGGATACAGTTAATTTAATACATGAAGAAGTCGTAAATGGTAGTATTACAGGAAAATTAATAGACAGATATGAGATTAACAGTTCAGACAATAAAAAATGTATAATGATGGTATTTGATAAACATTATTATAGAGCAGGAAACAGATTAACTTTAACAGTTATTATTGACAATCTGGAGGATACAACAAGAGTACATTATATTAGTGGTGGTGGCGGACAAGGGTTGTTTACTTTTGATTGGGGAGCAGCAGAAAGCTTTCAAGATATTGTGCCATCAGTATTAGAGAAATATATTATATGATGTTAAATGAGTAATATCTATGAATGGGTGATTAGGGAAGGGTTAGCAATGTATTTGATAGATAACTATGGAATTGAAAGATATTTTTTATTATATCAATACGATGGAGATGACTTTGTAAATATAATAAAAAAAGTATATAAAAAGGAAGTAGATCATATTGAAAGAGATTTTGTTACAGAAATGAAAGGAGGATGATTATATGGATATATTTCAAATATTCTATAATAATAGAAATGAAGAACAAGCAGAACCAATGGCAAAATATATGAAAAACTTATTTCCATTTCTAGGAATTAAAAAGCCTGAAAGAGTATCTCTATCAAAGGAATTCTTTAAAGAAATGGAAAAACATAATGAAATTGATTGGGATTTTATATTTAAATGCTATGATATGCCTGAAAGGGAATTTCAATATTTGTCAATAGGATATATGGAAAGGGTTAAGGAATTATTTACACCTGATTATATGAAAAATATTGAAAAATTAATTATAACAAAATCTTGGTGGGACAGTGTAGATTCCATAAATAGTTTAGTAGGGCATATAGCCATGAAATATCCAGAAGTAAAAGAAGATATTATAGCGAAATGGATAGAATCAGAAAATATTTGGCTGAATCGAATATCCATTATATTTCAACTAAGATATAAAGAAAACACTGATACTGAATTTTTAAGCAAGGCAATACTGCATAATTCTAAAACAGATGAGTTTTTTATAAACAAGGCTATTGGATGGGCTTTGAGGGAGTATTCAAAAACTAATAAGGAATGGGTAAGGGAGTTTATCGAGAGCAATGAATTATCTAAGTTAAGTGTGAGAGAAGGAAGTAAGTATATTTAAGCGAGGTTGCGTTATGAAAAGATTATTCAAGTTTGGCCAGTTTTCTGACAACTCAATATGTGTGGGAATATTTATTACTAGTTTTTTAATCATATTTAGATTTTTATATTTTACTAGGTTAAGTATGTCTATCTATGATTCGGATATTAAAATATTCATTACCAAGATAATGTTTTTTTATGTTGGTTACTTAGAACCAGTAGTAGTTATAGTTTGGTTAAAGTTTGTATGTGAATTTCTATTTAAGCTTTTAAAACGGAAATGAACAATAGGACATATCTTATAATAAGTTATGTTGAGGGGTGAAATCAATGGGAAAAAGGTGGATTGCAATATTAGGGAGTCCGAGAGTAGGAAGGAATACAGATACACTGATTAATTATTATATAGAAGAATTAGAAAAAAGAGGGAGAAAAGTTGATAAAATTCTACTGAGCCAAATAGAGCAAAATATTTGTGATGGATGTGAATACTGCATTAAAAACAAAGCCTGTCATTATAATGATGAAATATCAGCGATAATTGAAAAAATTAAAACTGTAGAGGGGATAATTCTAGGATCGCCTTCTTATAACTATAATGTAACTCCATATATGAAGATATTTCTTGATAGACTTTTTTCATTATTTAATTTTGGAAATGGGAGTTGGAGTAGCCAACTAGATTCAAAAGGAATAAAATCAATTATTATTGGTGCTTGTGCTGGACCAGATTCTTCAAGTATGGGATATACTATAGAGGCGATGAGAAGAGTAATGCTGGATCATGGGATAGAAGTAACCATAGAAGAAAGCTACTATGGAACACGAAGAAATCCTGTGGAAAATAATATGGAGATTAGAGAAAAGATTACAAGGAAATGTGATAAAGTGTTTAATCATGTTTTGATAAATTGATACAAGGATGTTAATTATAAAGAAAATAATTCAATTTAGCCAAGAAAAGTTAAGTGAAATTCATAAGGTAATAGAATTTAAATAGACTTAAGACCATAGTGATTATATTCATTACTATGGTCTTTTTATATAATCTTTAATTTGATTAATTATATTTGGGAAAAAGAAGGACTTTAGAAGAAAATGTAGAATATTAATATAGTGCTATGAGTGGTAATTATAATGATGGAAAATAATATTTATGAAAGGATGATAATATGAAATTTGCCACTAAAACTGCAACTTGTATGTGGCTTGATAGAATTATTTTTCAGATAGATTTCTATAAGAGATTAAAATCTCAGCTTGAGTCAAGTAATTGTACACTATTTTTATAATGTATATTTGTAGAATAATATGAATCAAGGATTATTTATATTTGGTGAGGTGGAAATTATGTTTTTGGATACCAAAGAATTAATGGATCAAGAAATTTATTTACAATTATATAGAATTGTAGATGCTGATGTTGATAAGAGATATGTTCCAGCATATTTTTTCAAAATATGTCGACGTTCGGATGGAGTGGAGCTGGGAGATTGTGACCTACGGATAGGACATAATATAAACACTGAATTTGGAGGTAATATTGGCTATACTATTCATGAGCCATATAGAGGTCATTACTATGCAGGTAAGGCATGTTTATTACTTTTTGAACTAGCAAGAAAACATAGGCTTGATACTTTAATTATCACATGTGATCCTGATAATATAGCTTCAAGAAAAACTTGCGAATATTGTGGAGCAAATTTATTGGAAATCGTAGATGTACCTCAATGGCACCCAATGTATAAAGATGGTAAAAGAAAAACTTGTCGCTATGAAATAAGGTTATAGGAATTATTTGTTAAATATTATGTTTTCTAGAATGGAGTATAAGTATGGCAAAATATGAAAGAAGATTTAAAGGTCATATTCAAGCTTTTGGTAAAGAAATGTTAGAGACTCAAACAATCTTATACTAGAGGATTTACAGATTAATTATAATTTTGCAATAAAGAAAGGGGAAGTGGTATATGCAGCAAGTTTTTCGTAATTTTAATGTATTTATGAAACAAGCATGGAAGATTGATAAAAAATATTTTCTTTATTTGCTCCTTAGTTTTATCGGTGTAAGCGTATTTAGTTACTATACTATTCAAACCCCAAAGATAGTACTAGATATGATTGAATCGTCGGCAATTGATATTCAAAGAGTTGTAGTTATATTTTTAATTCTATTAATCTCTGCATTTTTATGGTCATTTAGCAAGGTGCTATATATCCCTATTGGGAATAAGATTAGATATAGGTACTTATTACAAATTTCAGAGCTATACATTTCCATACCCTATGAAGAATATGACAATCCCAAAGTACAAAGTGATGTATGGAAGATAATGCGTCCTGTGTCAGGAATTGATGGAATACAGGCCTTTTATACAAATATTGCTTTATTCATAGGGAATATAGGAGTTTTATTGGTATCTATAGGGATATTATTTAAAATCCAAGTGTGGATATCTGTCATGATTTTTATATGGTTCGGGATTTATACTGCCTTGTCAATTAAAGCAGCTAAT
>CAYMGW010000186.1:3858-5271 GCA_964390085.1 uncultured Tissierella sp. | reverse complement strand
ATAAGTTTTAGTTTCATCATCACTTAAATATTTTTCTCTATTTAAAATATTAAACGCTTCTCCAAGGGTTTCAGGATTACCAATATTATTATCTACTACAATATGAGTAGCAATATCAATCATCATATTTATAGCTATAAATAAATTATATTCTATTACATCCTGTATAATATCATCTTGTAAGAACTCTTCTAAGGATAGATCCTTAAATCTTTCAATTTTATTCAAAGAAGTTGATAGTTGATTTAATCTTTGTTTAATTACTTCAATATTAACCATTGGATTCCACCTCTTTTTTTAATCTATCAATAGTACTATAATATGATAAATCTAAATATTTTTTTATATCATTATATTCAAACAATGTCCTTACTTTATAGCTGGTCTCTATAGCTTTGTCTCGGGAAAATAACAAGATATTATTTTTGTAAATTTCATATTTTAATAAAGGAGTTGCATTGTTTAATATAATCAAATCAATTTCTCTTTTACAGACTTTTGTTAAATCCATCTTAATTTCTAGATATGTCTCTGCATCCATGTTCTCTTCCAAATATATTGCAATATCTATGTCGCTGTCTTCTCTTATCTTTCCTTGCACATATGAACCAAAGATATAAGCAAAGATTATATTTTCATATTCTATCAATATATCCTTGCATTTTTCAATAAAATTCATATTATTCATCTCCCAAATTACTTTCTTATAACTATTATATCATTTGTCATATTTTATTAAACCTCAATTTCATCTAGGTTATCTATTATTAATTTTTAGAATACGATTAAATCCAAATTATGCATTTTCAAAAAATCGAGTAGGGAAAAATAAATTTTCCCTCTCACACCACCGTACTTACGGTTCCGTATACGGCGGTTCAATTAAATCTAACATTACGCCTGTGTTCATAGTAATCTAATGGACTGACTAACCCTCTTTGGGTTAATATTTCCTTTGAAATTGCTTTTGTTACACAGGTTTTTGTTGCTATAAAATAGTACCTATCACCACAATATGAGGTCAATCTTGCTAGGTCTTTGCTAATTCCTAACTTTTGTAATCCCCATTGTCTTTTTGAAGGTACTTTCCACATTTTCCAAATTATCATTCTAAGTCTTGTTCTAAGTCTTGAATCTATTACGGTTAAGGCACTTTTCATTGACCCTATTAGAAAATAGTTTACCCAGCCCCTTATTACTTGATTTAATTTCTTTAGTCGCTCTGTAAAACTGATTGACCATTTCCTTTGTGTTAGAACTTTGAGCTTTTCCTTAAACCTTTTGATGGAGTCTTGGTGGGGTCGTACCTTCCATTGATTAGCTCTTCCGTCTTTCCAAAAACCAAAACCCAAATACTTGAGATTAGGTGGTCTAGTAGTTTTGCTCTTTGATGCATTAACTTTTAGTCCTAGT
>CAYMGW010000186.1:0-3848 GCA_964390085.1 uncultured Tissierella sp. | reverse complement strand
TAGTTTTCTTTCAATCCAACTGGTTACGGATTGCATAACTCTATTGGCTGCTGATTTGCTTTTTACTGTTATGATACAATCATCTGCATATCGCACAAAGTTTAGTCCTCTGTTTTCCAGCTCTTTATCAAGTTCATTTAGCATAATATTGCTTAACAAAGGGGATAAGTTCCCTCCTTGTGGAGTACCTGTTTCTGATGGTTGAAATTCACCTTTGTCCATTATTCCTGCTTGAAGGAACCTTCGGATTAGTGACTCAGTATCAGGGTCATCTATGATATCATGTACTAAGCTCATCAACTTGTCTTGTGGAACAGTGTCAAAGAACTTTTCCAAATCAATATCTACAATCCATAGATAACCATCATTAAAATATTCTAGTAGTTTTACTACAGCCATTTCGCAGTTTCTGCCTGGTCTAAATCCATAGCTGAACTCTGATAACTCTTTGTCTACAATAGGACTTATTACTTGCACTATTGCCTGTTGTATTATTCTATCCATGACTGTGGGTATTCCTAACTTTCTAGTATCACCGCTAGGTTTTGGAATCTCTACCCTTAATACAGGTTGTGGTTTGTAGAGTCTCTTTTCTATTTCGACTTTTATCTCTTGCCAATTTTCTCTGATGTACCCATCAATTTCATCAATGGTTATCCCATCGACTCCACTTGTACCCTTATTTGAACATACTCTCTTAAGAGCTTGATACATGTTTTGTCGGTCAAGTATTTTGTCTAGTAAATTCATAATGTGCATTCTACTCCTTTTCGCTCGCTTGGAAACATCTTAATTTAGTGACCTTGGGTTCCTTTTACGTTTTCACCTGTATCAATCAGATTATCCATGCTACATCCATTTTGTATTGTGCTCTTTAATTGTTCAGTCCTTCACTAAAAAAAAATTTTAGCTACTATGACCTCTGCTGACTTCTCATGATTCGTTGTTACTACTGTATCGCTCATGAGACCTCACGGGTTAAATCATATATCTTTCCTCGTTTACTTGCAGGATTTACGCATTAGGGTTACGGTTACCTTTTGGACTTTGTTGTCTTAGGCCAACTTATCCACCTAACTCGCCTTATATCCTGTTTCTGTTCGTCAAGCCACGATTTCGCTATTGCTTCCTCTCTCCCACACCTCACGATGTGAAACTTGCAAGTCGCTATGAGATTCGTTGGTAACTACGCTCTTTAAGGACTTTCACCTTAGACATATGACATGCCCGTCAAACCTAAAAAAGATAAGTAAAACAATTACTTATCAAATAAACAAAACAAGTTGTTATACGGCTTCTATCGTTTGTCTTTAGAAACCCTTCCATCTGGCATACCTTTAAATATATATAACTTATTTCTTTTTTCAGATATTATATTATTGTGTAAAGAGAAGAATCCATTAGCAGTATTCCCCCCTGGAAATATTCTTCTAATTTTCGTCATATAAAAACCTCCCAAATAGATTATATATTATAATTTATTCCTTTGGGGTTATTATGTGCATAGAGATGAAAAAGAACAACTATCATATTTTATGGTATGTTATACATTGTCTCTAATACAATAATCTTTATTCTTATAAATGAATATTAAGGTGCTTATTTATACATGTATTACAAATCTTTTTAAAGAAAATTCTCCTGATAGTTTTTTTACCAGCATAGCTAATTCTTCTGTAAAAAAATCAAATAATCCCAAATTTTCTATACTTGTTAGATATAAAAGCATATTTTACACCTCCTAAAAATAAAAAACCTACAAGTGTTAGTTGTAGGATTAATTTAATATTATTCGAATTTTTAAAGATATTATAATTATACTTTGACAATTAGCTATAGTAATTCATCATAAGCTAGTTTTTTTCTCAACCTTTGATAATCCCTTCCTATTGCACGATAATAACCTTCATCTTCATCATATCTAGTAATCCATCCTTTATTCTTAAAACATTCTAATAGCATAGAGTTCTCATCTGTTATATCTATCCTAGGCCGTGCCCTCTGGAAAAGGCTTTTGAAATCATGAAACTCTGCAATAAGCATTAATTCTCTTACTTCCATACCATTTAATCCATCAATACTATTACATACAATTAGCTTCTTATTATTATCATCTATATCCTTATTTGCCATTAATTCCAATAACAAATCATAAGAAAGGTTAATTTTATTGTTACCTATTTCTTCTATATATTCAATACATATTTCTTCTATAGCTTGTTTCATTTTAAGAGGACTATTATCATAATTATCAACAAGATAGTTCAAATCACTACTATCAAACTTGTTTTTAATTATATATAGTTGCAATTTCTCACTGTAATTACTATCTTCTAGACTAATATTATCTGGAAGTATCCCTGCTAAACTTATCTTATATTCATCTGGTATATCTTCCTCTCTTAATAAATCAAGTATTTCTTCTTTAATAAGAATTTCTTCATCTAAGCAATCTATATAATCTTGAATATGCTTGCTTATGAAAAGTATGACTAAATCTGGATAATTCTCCCTGACAAACTCTATATTCTCTTTCGTCATACCTATGATATTTAATTTAATAAGAATCTCAAATTTATCTTCATTGATTCCATTTGTATCAAAGTTATTCATTGCTTGATTAAGCCCTCTTAAAATCATCTCATATTTTTCATTTGTTAATTCATTATTATTAATAACATCTGTAAAAAATCTTGAAACATCTTCTCCAAAATCTTCTTTGATTATTTCATCTTCAAATAGTATTTCTTTTGAATTACTATTTAAATACACTGTTATTGTTGGATCCATCTTACCACTATACCTAAAGTAATAATTTAGTATATTCTCAGTAGAATAGTCTATAAGATTATTTTTAAACAATTCTTCCCACAGATTAATATCTTCTATTTCTTTTACATCAAAAATAATTGTCGATAAATTTTGAATATATCTAATCTTTATATCTTTTTGTATATCTGTATTATTTAAGATATTCAAAACACATTCCTCTGAATCTATGAATTTAGTAGATAAATTATCAAATAACAACTCCATATACTCATTTGTTTTTCTATCAATATAATCTTTTAGAGGCTGATTAGTTTGGGATGAGACAAGTGTATAGTTTTTTTCCATATAATCAGATGTATAAGGGATGTTATATATTTTCTCTAATATTAATGCTATCATTGTAAAGTTTAACTCATAAAGATCATTTTTATATACTTCTTCAAATAAATCTTTATTAGCAGTACTATAATTAATATTAGTAAAACTAACTTCTAAAAAAATAAAAATATCTATTATCTTATCAATATCAGGATTATCTATATCTAAAAAATTTTCATTAGAAGATATATAGGTTGTGATACAATTTTCTATATTCATATCTTTAATATCTTCTAAATCAGAATAATGTAATGTATAAACCATATAGTCTTTTTTCTTTTTACCTTCAATTTCATTATTTGTATCTAGATACGCCCATAGCTCTTTCCATACGATATTTAGTTCCTTTACTAGTTTATCTACATTTGTTGCTTGTATTATATAGCTCCAAATAAAGTCGAACCGTTTGTCGTCTCTAATATGCTGTAAAATATAGAGTAAATACTCCTTATTATTTTTCAATAATTTATTATCCAAAAGATATTCTAATAAATTAAAATTTAATGCTTCTTTTTGTCCCAAGCTCCTAGGCTTTAAATAAGTAATAACTTTTTCAGGATCCTTTAGTTTATAGTTAAATTCCTTTGCTTCTTCATCAGTTATACTTCTCAAGAATATCTTATCGTTTCTTGTTAACCCATTTTCATAGAAATAACTTAAATAATCAGGGTAGGTTTCATCTATGCGTCCTTCTTTGA
>CAYMGW010000185.1:0-5272 GCA_964390085.1 uncultured Tissierella sp. | reverse complement strand
CATTTTACAAAAATCGCAATTGTCTTTACCTACTACTATTGCTTGTGGTTTGCTTCTTGGTATAGATAAGTTTTCTATAGATACATTTATGACTTTTAATAAAGATCTAAAAGAATAGAAAAAGAAGAATAAAAAATAATTGAAAAATTTTTAACAAATATTTGAAAAAAAGAAGGATTTTTTGAACTTTTGTGTAATAATGAATTTATTCCAAAGAAAAATTAGATATTTACTCAGTTATAGTCAGTATTGCATGTGGATTGATTTTAGGGATAGATGAATTTTCTATAAATAGTTTTATGGTTTCTGATACCGATATATTGAATGAGGAAAAGAAAAATAGAAAATAATTGAAAAATATTTAACAAATTTTCCAAAAAGGGAAGAAATTTTTAACTATTTATGTAATAATAGATATATACGAAAGACAAGTATATATATCTATTATTTTTTATTTTTATTCATATTATTTTCCCTTGAAGAATATATTAGATATAGATTTAAAAACATATGAATAGAGGGGGACAATAGCAATGATTGATAAGATTATGGATGCAAATAGTGTAAAATTAGTAGGCAAAGTGGCAAGTGAAAAAAGTTTTAGTCATGAGATGTACGGGGAAGGATTTTATAATATTGATTTAGAGGTGCCAAGATTAAGTGATTCTATAGATATACTACCTGTTACAGTTTCAGAGAGGCTTATGGTAGATATGGATTTATCTATTGGTCAATATGTTATAATAGAGGGGCAATTAAGATCCTATAATAGATATATTGATAATAACAATAGATTAGTTTTAACCATATTTGCAAAGGATATCTATATACCAAATGAGGATGAATTAATAGAATTTTTAAGGAAGCCTAATGAAATTTATCTAGATGGGTATATATGTAAAAAACCAATCTATAGGACTACGCCTTTTGGTAGAGAGATAACTGATATTTTAATAGCAGTCAATAGATCTTATAATAAATCAGATTATATACCTTGTATTGCTTGGGGAAGAAATGCAAGATTTTGTGAAAAAATGTTAGTGGGAGACCATATTAAACTTTGGGGTAGAATCCAAAGTAGAGAATATCAGAAAAAACTTCCTACTGGTGAAATAGAAAGAAAGATTGCTTTTGAGGTCTCTGTATCAAAATTAGAATACGTTGAAAATGATAACAATAGATTGGTGGGATATGAATAGGAAGGATAAGATAATTTATGGATACAAAAATCATATTTAGTGCTATAATATTGATAATATTAATAAGTATTCAATATACACTTAATCTTATGTTGAAAGAGATTAGGGATATAAGAAAAATGCTAATTAAAAATCCAAATGATGTTAACTTAAGAGAGAGGAGAGAATGAGCTTGGAAGGCAGCAAAAGAGAAAGAACTCTTTATAGTAGAGAGAGTATAAACACTAGAGTTAAAGAATTGGGAGAAATTATATCCCAGGAATATAAAGATAAAAATTTACTAGTTGTATCATTGTTAAGAGGTAGTTTTATTTTTGCTTCAGATTTAGTTAGGGAATTATCTATACCAGTTGATATTGATTTTATGACAACAGCTAGTTATGGACATGATGAAGTATCATCAGGCAATGTTGAAATTGTACATGATATCAGAGCAGATGTAGAAGGAAAAGATGTTTTAATTGTAGACGATATTATTGATTCTGGATATACTTTAAAAAAAGTAAAGGAAATTTTAAATTTAAAGAATCCAAATTCTGTTAAAATATGTGTAATGTTGGATAAGCCTAGTAGGAGAAAAGTAGATTTGGAGCCAGACTTTGTAGGATTTAGTATACCAGATGTTTTCATAGTAGGCTATGGACTTAATTATGGTGATTACTATAGAAATATACCTTATATTTTTACATTTGACTAAAAATTCACCTACAGGAATTATTCTGTAGGTGAATTTATTGTTATTGAAATTTGTGTAGTTTATGTAAAGGAGGCTCTATATTTATGAAACGGTTGAATAGACGTTATATTCTAGAAGTCAATTTTTTATATTTATTACTTGGACTTTTATTGTTTTTTCTTGGTTCTATAGTTCAAAGTAAAGAGATATATTCAGGCCTACTTATTACAGAATATATAATAATACTTTTACCTAATCTAATTTATCTCAAATCAACAGGAGTGCCATTAAGACAATCTTTGAGACTTAATAAAATAAGCTTAAAACAAGCATGGTATGTTATTTTAATTACAATATTTTCTTATCCAGTAGCAATATTTTTAAATACATTAGTTATAATGATCCTAAATTTCTTTGGAGAAACTATACCTAGTTCAGTTCCTTTACCTGAAAGTACAGGACTATATTTTCTAAGTATTTTTGTAATTGGCATAGCACCTGGAATATGTGAAGAGATAATGTTTAGAGGTACAATAATGAATGCATATAGTAACATAGGAAAGAAGAAGTCTATTATTTATTCAGCATTTCTTTTTGGACTTTTTCATCTAAATCTTCAAAATCTAGTGGGACCTATGTTTCTTGGTATAATCTTTGGCATCATAGTATATAAAACTAATTCCATTTATTCATCTATGTTAGGGCATACATTAAATAACAGCTTAGCAATGACTATTGGATATTTTGCGATGAAGGCTCAAAATAAAATGGTAGATGTTCCAGCCTATGAAATATCTTATCAGACTCAGATGCTGATTTTATTATCAGTACTTAGTATATTTGCATTAGGCTCCTTAATTATCCTTAAAAGATTAATAAAAAAATTACCTCAAGGAGAGGTAACTGTTTATCAGGAATTACAATATGAAGATACTAATTTTGCTAATTATATCCCAATAATAGGTGTTGTTATTTTATTTATCATAATAAATATTAAATATTTATACATTTAAGAATAATTGAAGGGGTTCTTCCTCATAATAGCATTAGGAGGGATCTCAATTGAAAAAAAAGAAAGAAAAAATAGAAACCTTAGAGGATAAATTGAAATATGAGATAGCTGAGGAGCTTGGCTTAACGGACAAAATTAAAGAAGTAGGCTGGGCTGGATTAACTGCTAAGGAATCTGGGAGAATAGGTGGTTTAATTACTGTAAGAAAGAGGGAAATAAATAAAAAAAGCGAGTAATTAAAAAAAGGGGGAGTAATATGGATATCTACAATAAATTTGCTAGTATCTATGATGAGTTAATGATGGATTTCAACTATGAAGATTGGTTTAGCTATATAGAAAAGATATTTAATAAATATGAAAAGAATCCTAGAAGAGTCCTTGAAATGGCCTGTGGTACAGGAAATCTTTCCTATTATATTGCAAAGAAAGGGTATAATTTAACTTGCTTTGATTTATCAGAGGATATGCTATCTAAAGCTTATGAAAAGCTTAGGAGATTTAAAAATGTAAATCTAATAAGGCAAAATATGATTGATTTTAATCTAAATAGGTCCTATGATTGTGTTGTTTCTATATGTGATAGCATAAACTATATTACTGAGAAAGAAGATTTGCTTCAAACCTTTAAAAATGTCTGGAATCATTTAGAGAATGATGGTATATTTATATTTGATATAAATTCTTTTTATAAGTTAAAATATATTATAGGTAATAACACTTTTGTTGAAGATAGAGAAGAAGTATTTTATACTTGGCAAAATTATTATGATGAAAATAAGAATATCTGCGAGTTTTACTTAACATTTTTCTATAGTGAAGATGGAGAATGTTATGAAAGATTTGATGAAGAGCATAAGGAAAAAGCATATAAATTAGATGAAATAATAGAATTACTCGAAAAAGCAGGGTTTAGAAATATAGATTATTTTCAGGCCTTTGGGTTTGAAAAGCCAATAGAAAAAACTGAGAGAATAAATTTTGTTGCAATCAAATGATAAATATTGATTTCAGGAGTGATTAGGATGAAAGATTATTTAATAAGAGGAATAGATAAAACAGGGAATATTCGAATATTTGTAGCTACTACAACAAATATGGTTGAGGAGGCAAGGACTACTCATAATACATCTCCTACAGCCACAGCTGCTTTAGGTAGGGCTTTAACAGCTGCATCTATGATGGGCGTGATGATGAAAAATGAAAATGATAGACTTACATTAAAAATCTCTGGTGACGGTCCTTTAGGAACTATTATGATAGTAGCAAACAATAAAGGGATAGTTAAAGGATATGTAGATCATCCCTATGCAGATGTACCTAGCAGAGAAGATGGTAAATTAGATGTAGGTAAACTTGTAGGCTCAAATGGTACGATTACCACTATCATGGATTTAGGCTTAAAAGATCCTTATGTAGGACAGGCTAACTTAGTATCAGGAGAGATTGCTGAGGACTTGGCAATGTATTATGCAATATCAGAACAACAGCCATCTGCCATAGGTTTGGGAGTATTGGTTGACAAAGATATATCCGTTAAATCAGCAGGTGGGTATATAATTCAATTACTGCCAGATGTATCAGATGAAGATATTACTAAAATTGAAGAAGCAATATCAAAAACACCATCAATATCTTCTTTAATAGATAAAGGGTTATCTCCAGAAGATATTATGCATCAGCTATTAAGTGAATTTGAAATGGAAATATTAGATAGAGTAGATATTAAATATCAATGTGACTGCTCAAGGGAAAGAATAGAAGGAGTGCTCCTAAGTATAGGGAAAAAAGAAATAGAGGCAATGATTGAAGAGGATGGAGAAGGAGAAGTGGTGTGCCATTTCTGTAATACAAAATATCATTTTTCAAAAGAAGAATTAGAAAAATTGATAGTTGACAATTAGAGGAATTTCATGTATACTAAATATTGTTCTGTTTGCCTCAGCAAACATGATGCCCGGATAGCTCAGTCGGTATAAGCAGGAGGCCAAATGCGAATGATAGGAATCTCTGAAACATAAAGTTTCTGAGTACTACAATTACACCAAATATAAAATTTGGGTAATTGCAGCAGTTGTGCACATCGCTTAGTCCTTGATTGGTATTCTTGGTCGAAGAAACAAATAACATCTGCCAATATGGCAGTTACCATGCCCGGATAGCTCAGTCGGTAGAGCAGTAGACTGAAAATCTACGTGTCGCTGGTTCGATTCCGGCTCCGGGCACCATTTAATGCACAATTCATAACTGAAAACATATAATTAAGTATTGACAATTTTAATGAACCTGTGCTATTATAATATGGCAGCGAAAAAACATCATGCGGAAATGGCTCAGTGGTAGAGCATCGCCTTGCCAAGGCGAGGGTCGCGAGTTCGAATCTCGT
>CAYMGW010000184.1:1274-5273 GCA_964390085.1 uncultured Tissierella sp. | reverse complement strand
CAAACACTAAAGTAACGTTAACAATCCTAAGAAAGGATAAAGAAGGAAAAAATACTCAATTTGATGTTGAAATAACCAGAGAGATAATTAGATTAATTACCGTAAAGTCTAATATAATTGATGATGATATCGGATATATAAAGATTACATCCTTTGATGAATTAACATATAAAGATTTTAAGACAGAATTAGATAAGTTAGGAAGACGAAATATCAAAGGTTTAATTATAGACTTGAGAAATAACCCTGGTGGATTACTAGATATATGTGCTAAAATAGCAGATGAATTGTTAGGTGAAGGAGATATTGTATACACGCAAACTAAGAGTGGTAAGAGGACATATGAAAAATCAGATAAATCTATGGTCGATTATCCATTAGTTCTACTTGTTAATGGAGGGTCTGCATCGGCATCAGAAATACTTGCTGGAGCTATTAAAGACCATAAGAGGGGAATCTTAGTTGGAACAACTACATTTGGAAAAGGAGTTGTTCAAAGGATACATGATTTGGATGATGGCTCAGGATTAAAATTAACTATTTCAGAGTATTTTACACCAAATGGAACAAATATTCATGGGATTGGAATAACTCCAGATATAGTGATAGAACTACCAGAAGGTGTTGAAGAAATTGGTGTAGATAACTTAAAGGAAGATAATCAGTTAAGAACAGCCATAGAAGAAATAAAATCAAAAATTAAATAATTTTTAATAAGGAGAATTAAAGTATGTACGGTTTATATCAGATTGTGTATTTTACAATAATAGATATCATAAATACTTTTAAATCTCCTTTTTTTATTGCAGTCCTATGTATTATATATTTCCAATATTTAAAGATAGGGAAAATAGAAAAGGAGAATATGGGATATAGAAGATCTGCATTGTTAAAGCTAATTATATCTACTATATTTGGAATATTTGGCGGAATAATTACAACAGTAGTATTTCTCTATTTAGGTGTAGTTGCCATACCACAGGATTTTATATATATCTTGATTGCTTCAATTTTTTTATCTCTTATTAATCCAAGATATATGTGTTTTTCCTATGGTGGTTCTATAGTTGCTTTATCTAGTCTAATAATAGGATATCCAAAGGTTCATATTTCCCAGGTAATGTCTGTGGTGGCTGTACTTCATATAGTGGAGAGCATATTGATTCTTCTTGATGGATGGAGGAACAGACTTCCAGTTTTTTTTGAAACAAAGCATCAGATAGTTGGTGGATTTAATATGAATAGGTTTTGGCCTATTCCTTTTGTAATATTTATCGGCGATGGTTTAATTTATCCTATTACATTAATGGCAATTCTTAGTTATGGAGATTATTCCATATCATCTTATCCTAGTAGGAAAGTAATAAAAACTTCTCTAATTTTATTTTTGTATAGTATTGTCCTATTATATATATCTAAAACTATAGAGAATCTTTTTATACCGCCATTATTTGCTTTATTTGGCCATGAATATATTATATTGCAAAATAAGATGGTTGAAAGCAAGAATACCCCTATATTTACTTCCCTTAATAAAGGAGTAAAGGTACTGGAGGTTCTTCCTAATACAGTAGCTCATAAATTAGGAATAAAGACAGGTGATATATTACTTAAAATAAATGAAGTTGAAGTAAATAGCAGCAAGGATTTGGAAGATATTATGAATATAGAAATAAATAAAATGAAAATTGAATTTTTTAATATGAAATCTGGATTATCTACAAAGAAATATTATGGAAAAAGAAAACCCCTAGGACTTATAATAGTCCCTAGGGATTTTTAATTAAGTTTACTTAAATCTAAAGAGTAAATCATCTCTGTTTTTTCATTATCAAATGGTAGCACTATATTTAAATATACAAGCTTTTTACTTTCATCATAATAAATTTTATCACCAATTAAATTTGCTATATCAATGGAGCTTTGATCATCTAAAGAATATTTTATTAAAGTATAATCACTATTATTAGTATTTTTCTTCACATAAATAATATTCTTATCTGGAAGTATTTCATAATTTAAAATGTTTGCTTTAATCCTGTGGATGACATCTTTCACATTAATATCATAAATAAATAAGGAATTAAAATCATTAGCTTCTTCTTTGTGCAAATAAGAGATCATATTTTCGTTTATAAACTTTGGATTAAATCCATAGCCTATTAATTTAAACTTATTCCAATTAGTAGTTATTGATATTTTCTTATTGGGCTCATTATCAATTTTTTCAGCTATTAGAAATTTATCACCAAAAATCATTAGATTTTCAATATTTTTATCAAAAGTACCTACAATATTTGTTTCGTTATTTTCTATACTATAAGAGTAGACCATAGATTTATCACCATCATTTTCTACAAGATATAGAATATCTTTATCATTCCACCTCATTGCTTTAGGGTTGAACTTATTTTCGAAAGATATTTTATAGGCTCTTTTATTATCAGATGGAATAATATATAATTCTGACCCATTATCATTTACCTCTATAACAGAAACATACTGCAAGTCTGGGCTAAATTGTGCTGATGATATTTTAGAATTTGAAGAATAAAGCATGATTTTTTCATTGTTTATAGCATTATAATCCCATAATTGCTCAATTGTTTTATTAGTATCATTATCCAATACTACCTTCTTATATAAGATATGATCATCCTTCATATAATTTAAGATATGCCCCTTATCTAAAGAAGAAGAAATAAATACTTTTTCTGAATTTATAATATCTCCAGTATTAGCATCAACTCGTGCAGACAAATTTACTAAAGGTATATCCGGATTTTCCTTATCAAATATGCTATTGTAGGATATATCCCATACTATATTATCATCTATTTTGACTAGATTAAATACTGGTGCTCCCTTTGTAGATACTTTAAAATGAGATTGTATTTTATTAAGCACGTCGTTAATTCCATATTTAATCTTGAGCGGAGTATAATCATCATAAATTATGTTGAATTTCAAATTTTCAACATTTTTAAGTTTTGTTTTCTTCAGTTCCATAATTACCTGTGGCACTGCTAAACGAGATTCTCGCTTATTATAAGTACCACTAACATGAATATTAATTTCGCTACCTTTTTTAATTACACTATTAACATTAATACCTGAACACTCACTTAGTCCTAGAGAAGCCAATATTTTTAGCTTGTTATTATTAGTAATTATTTCAACTGAAGGTTCAATAGATTGGAAACTTTTAGAGAAGAGTATTTGTTCGATTTCATATTTAATTTCTTCATCCTCAAATCTTGCATCACCAAGAGTCACAGAATTATTTTTATTAGAATTACAACCGGAAAAGACTAGTGCAATAGCTAATACAATGACTAATATTAATAAAATTCGCTTCATGGAAGTCGCCTCCTTACTGATAGTTTACTATATTAATTCAATTTCTTCAATATGCTTTTTCTATAATATGCTTTGACAAAAAGATAATATATTATATAATATATTATATGCAGGAACAAATGTTCAAACTGTGAGGTGTAAAGTATGAATAAATTTAAAATAGAATCAAATTTTAAACCAACTGGTGACCAACCAGAGGCCATAAATAACCTAGTAAAAGGTATCAATAAGGACCTTAAACATCAAGTTTTACTTGGAGTTACTGGTTCTGGAAAGACCTTTACCATGGCCAATATAATTGAAAGGGTTCAAAAACCAACATTGGTCATAGCGCATAATAAAACATTAGCTTATCAATTAGCTTCTGAATTCAAAGAATTTTTTCCTAATAATGCAGTGGAATATTTTGTTAGTTATTATGATTATTACCAACCTGAGGCATATGTACCCCAATCGGATACATATATAGAAAAAGATGCTTCCATAAATGATGAAATAGATAAACTACGCCACTCAGCTACAGCTGCATTATTTGAGAGAAGAGACGTAATTATAGTAGCATCTGTATCCTGTATCTATGGTTTAGGGGACCCTATAGATTATGAAAATCTTGTGGTATCCTTAAGACCAGGTATGCTC
>CAYMGW010000184.1:0-1264 GCA_964390085.1 uncultured Tissierella sp. | reverse complement strand
AGTTAATAGATATTCAATATATAAGGAATGATGTCAATTTTATTAGAGGAACCTTTAGAGTAAGAGGAGATATATTAGAAATATTTCCAGCGTCCTCTAGTGAGAATACCATAAGAGTTGAGTTTTTTGGTGATGAAATAGACAGGATAGTAGAAGTAAATTATTTAACTGGAGAAGTTATTGGGTTGAGATCCCATGTATCTATATTTCCAGCTTCTCACTATGCTACTACAGAAGATAAAATTCAAAAAGCAATAAAAACCATAGAAGAAGAACTAGATGAACGGCTAAAAGAATTAAGAGATAAAGAAAAATTACTTGAAGCTCAAAGACTAGAACAAAGGACTAGATACGATTTAGAAATGCTAGAAGAA
The DNA here is from genome assembly GCA_964390085.1 of uncultured Tissierella sp. Lineage (GTDB taxonomy): Bacteria > Bacillota > Clostridia > Tissierellales > Tissierellaceae > Tissierella. The sequence continues at coordinate 890 of CAYMGW010000184.1, read as the reverse complement.
ATGGGATTTTGTCAAGGAATAGAAAACTACTCAAGACATTTAAGTAATAGACCTGCTGGCTCTAGACCTTTTACTTTAATAGATTATTTTCCAGATGATTTCTTGATAATAGTAGATGAATCCCATGTTACTATACCACAAATAAGGGGTATGTACGAAGGGGATAAATCAAGAAAGACAAACTTAGTTGAATATGGATTTAGGTTACCATCTGCACTAGATAATAGACCTCTTAAATTTAATGAGTTTGAATCCATGATAAATCAGATTGTATATGTATCTGCTACTCCTGGTCCATATGAGCTAACCCATACACAAAATACTGTAGAGCAGATTATAAGGCCTACAGGTTTATTGGATCCAGTTATAGAAGTGAGACCTACGGACCATCAGATAGATGATTTAGTAAATGAGATTAGAAAAGTGGTAGCTCGAGAAGAGAGAGTATTGGTCACAACGTTGACTAAAAAAATGGCAGAGGACTTAACTAATTATTTCAAAGATATTGGAATAAAAGTTACTTATCTTCATTCTGACGTTGAGACCATAGAAAGAATGGAGATAATCAGAGATTTAAGATTAGGAAAATATGATGTCTTAGTAGGTATCAACTTGCTTAGAGAAGGATTAGATTTGCCAGAGGTATCTTTAGTAACCATATTAGATGCAGATAAAGAAGGATTTTTGAGGTCTGAAACATCATTAATCCAAACTACAGGAAGAGCTGCAAGAAATGTCCAAGGTAAAGTAATTATGTATGCAGATAGAATAACTAATTCTATGGAAAGAGCCATATCTGAAACTAACAGAAGAAGAAATATTCAAGATGAATACAATAAGGAACATAACATTATACCACAATCTATAAAGAAAGGTATAAGAGAGATAAT
>CAYMGW010000183.1:0-5301 GCA_964390085.1 uncultured Tissierella sp. | reverse complement strand
TAGGTGCCGTAACACCTATAGGCATAGGAAAGGAAAATTTCTGGAATTCCCTAATACAAGGGAATTCTGGAATAGGACTTATAACTAGATTTGATACAACAGACTTTGACACAAAAATAGGTGCTGAGGTTAAGGACTTTGATCCATCTAACTATATAGATAAGAAGGAAGCTAGAAGGATGGATAGATTTACCCAATATGCAGTAGCAGGTGCAAAGCTGGCTTTAGAAGATGGAAATGTTGAATTAGATAAATTAAATCTAGACAAAGTTGGTGTTGTAATTGGAGTTGGGATTGGTGGTATGGAAACCATGGAAACTGAGTATACAAAGCTAAAGGCTCGAGGGCCAAGTAGAGTTAGTCCATTGTTTATCCCTATGATGATATCCAATATGGCACCAGGACAAATATCCATGGCATTTGGATTCAGAGGGCCAACAATGACAATAACTACTGCCTGTGCATCAAGCACCCATGCTGTAGGGGAAGCCTTTAGAATGATAAAGTCAGGCAATGTGGATATGGTAGTAGCAGGTGGTGCAGATGCGTCTATAACACCTATTTCAGTAGCAGGTTTTTGTTCAATGAAAGCTCTTTCAACTAGAAACGATAATCCTACAAAGGCATCCCGTCCCTTTGATAAGGAAAGAGATGGATTTGTAATGGGAGAAGGAGCAGGTATATTGGTTTTAGAAGAGTTAAACCATGCATTAGCTAGAGGAGCAAATATATATGGTGAGATTGTAGGATATGGCTCTACTTCAGATGCCTTTCATATAACTCAACCAGACCCAGAAGCAAAGGGTGCAACAAGAGCTATGGAATTGGCACTAGAAGAAGCAGCAGCCGATTACCATGATGTAGACTATATAAATGCCCATGGTACATCAACATATTTCAATGATAAATTAGAAACCCTAGCAATAAAAAATGTATTTAAAGAATATGCAAAGGCTTTAAATATTAGCTCAACAAAATCAATGACAGGTCATTTACTAGGAGCTGCTGGTGGAATAGAGGCTATAGCTGCCATTATGGCAATAAAGGAAGGGGTTATCCCTCCAACTATAAACTATGATAATCCAGATGAGGAATGTGACTTAAACTATACACCAAACATAGCAGTAAAAAGAGATGTAAAATATGCTCTATCAAATTCACTAGGTTTTGGTGGACATAATGCAACGGTATTATTTAAAAAATATATAGATTAAAATTAAAGGCTTTGGAAATCATTCCAAAGCCTTTACCTGTATAAAAAAACTTGTCTCCCACAGATACTATGTTATACTAAAATAAGATAATACACTGGAGTGATAATATGGAATGGAATATTCCAGCATATGCTGAAAATATAATAAATAGACTTGAGGAAAAAGGTTTCAGTGCATATATAGTAGGTGGATCTGTTAGAGATATATTAATAGGAAAAGAACCATCTGATTTTGATATAACTACAGATGCTTTACCAGAGGAAATAGAAAATATATTTAGTGACTTTATAACATTGGAAGTAGGCAAAAAGTTTGGTACAGTAGTTGTAGTTCAAGATGAAGGGATTGTCGAAGTAACTACCTTTAGAGCTGATGGAGAATATATAGATGGAAGAAGACCAGAAAAAGTATATTTTTCAAAAAATATTTTTGATGATTTATCTCGTAGAGATTTCACTATCAATGCTATGGCATATAATAAAAAGACGGGATTAATAGATTATTTTAATGGAATGGAAGATTTAGAGAAAAAAGTAATAAAAGCTGTAGGCAATCCTCATGAGAGATTAAAGGAAGATTATCTAAGAATATTAAGGGCCATAAGATTTGCAGCACAGCTAGAATTTTCCATTGATGAAGAAACTCTTCATGCCTGTGAACTATATAGTGAACATATTTTAGAAATAAGCATAGAAAGAATTAGAGAAGAATTCTTCAAGGCAATATTATCTAAGATTCCATCCCATGGAATTAAACTAATGAAAGATACAGAAGTACTTAATGTAATTCTTCCTGAAATCATAAAGGCAGTAGGGTTCAACCAGCATAACCCTCATCATGATAAGGATGTATTTGAGCATATAATGTGTGTATTAGATAAAACATCACCTATTTTGCATTTGAGGCTTGCAGCTTTGCTCCATGATATAGGAAAACCTTATACTTTAACTATAGATGAAAAAGGCATTGGTCATTTCTATGGTCATGATAAGCTAGGAGCTAAAATGGCCAAGGAAATATTACAGAGATGGAAGACACCTAATGAATTAACTGAAAAGGTTAGTATTTTAATATATAAACATATGACTCAACACGCTAATTTAAAAGAGAAAGGGCTAAAAAAACTACTAAGGACACTAGGGGAAGAAGATATATTTACTTTATTAGAATTACAAAAGGCTGATAGGTCTTGCTCAAATGAAGAAGCTGATGTAAAAGATTTATTGGAAAGAGAAGAAAAAATAAAGAATATTATAAAAAATAAAGAGGCATATGAAAAAAATCAATTAGCAATTAATGGCTATGATGTGATAGAATTAGGGTATAAAGAAGGCAAAGTAATAGGAGAGATTTTAGATTACTTATTAGAAAAAGTATTAGAGAAACCAGAGTTAAATGAGAAAGAAAGTTTGATCAAAATTATTCTGAATAATTTTAATCAAGTGAATAGTGAATAGTGAATAGTTTTAGTTAATGCCTATAAGTAAATTAATCTTTTCAACTACTAGTTATTCACTGAATTTAAGTTGGGAGTTGATTAAAATGGGAAAGTTATTTGGTACAGATGGCGTTAGAGGAATTGCAAATAAGGAGCTAACTCCAGAGCTAGCCTTTAATATAGGGAGAGCAGGAGCATATATATTGGCTAAGGAAAACAAAGGTAAAATAATAGTTGGTAAAGATACAAGGGCTTCAGGAGATATGCTAGAAGCTGCCATAACAGCAGGTATTTGCTCCATGGGATTAGATGTAGTATCTCTAGGTATTATACCTACTCCGGCAGTAGCGTATCTGACTCGAAAATATGAAGCACTAGCAGGAGTAGTTATATCTGCATCTCATAATCCTGGAGAATATAATGGAATAAAATTCTTTGACTCTAAGGGATTTAAATTACCTGATGAAGTAGAAGAAGAGATTGAAGATATTATATTAAATAAAAAAGAATTAGACATAAGACCTATAGGAGAAAAAGTAGGTAAAGTGAGCGTCGAACAAAATGGCGGCAATGATTACATAGATTATCTAACTTCTGCAGTAAATATAAATTTGAACGGAATCAAGATAGCTATGGATTGTGGTCATGGCGCGTTATATAAAATTGCTCCAGAAACCATTAGAAGACTTGGAGGAGAAGTAGTAGTTATAAATACTGAACCAACGGGAATGAACATAAATGCTAACTGTGGCTCAACTAATCCAAAAATGATTCAAGAGTTAGTATTAAAGGAAAGAGCAGATATTGGAGTATCCTTTGATGGTGATGGAGATAGGATAATAGCTGTAGATGAATTAGGAAATATACTAGATGGAGACCATATACTAGCTATTTGCGGCTCATATCTTCATAAAGAAGGTAAGCTAAAGAACAAGACTGTAGTAGGTACAATTATGACCAATATGGGTCTAGATATGTTTTTAAAAGAAAATGGTATGAATATAGTTAAAACTACAGTTGGTGATAGGTATATATTGGAAGAAATGATAAAATCCGATTATGTGCTAGGAGGAGAGCAATCGGGTCATATAATTTTCTTAGATTATAATACTACAGGGGACGGTTTGGCTACAGGACTTCACTTACTTGAAGTAATGAAAAAGTCTAAAAAAGCCATGTCAGAGCTTAATAACTTAATGATAAACTTCCCACAAGTTCTTATTAATGCAAAGGTTAAAAATGAATTAAAACATAAATATAATGAAAACGAAGAAATAATGGAAGAAATAAAAAAAGTTGAGGAGATTTTCCATGGACAAGGCAGGGTTGTTATAAGACCTTCAGGTCCAGAGCCTTTAGTTAGAGTAATGATTGAAGCAAAGGAGGATATAGGATTATATAAAATTGCATCTGACTTGGCTAAGTTTATCGAGGATAGAATAGGAATTGACTCTTAATGAAAATATATTATGGGGTGATGAAATGAATTACAAAATCGTAGCAGATAGTAGCTGTGATTTAAATGAAGAATTAAAAGAAAGACTTAATATTAGCCTAGTTCCATTTAAAATAGATGTAGACCATAAGAAATATATAGATAATGAAGAAATGGATACAATGGAACTAATAGATGCAATGAAGAATAGCCCAAACCCAGTTAGAACTTCATGCCCTTCACCAGGAGATTTTGTATCTGAGTATAGAAAAGCTGATAATATATTTGCTGTTACCATATCAAGTCAATTAAGTGGAACATATAATTCAGCAGTATTGGCAAAGGATATGCTCAAAGAAGAAGAGCCTGAGAAATTTGTTCACGTTTTTGATTCTAAATCTGCTAGTATAGGTGAAACATTAATAGCTATGAAAATACAAGAGCTAATAGAAAACAAACTAAGCAATTTAGAAATAGTTGAAAAAGTAGAAAGCTATATCAATGGAATGAAAACCTTTTTCATTTTGGAAAGCTTGGACAATCTAATAAAAAATGGTAGAATCTCAAGGACGAAAGGCTTAATAGCTAATGTTTTAAACTTAAAGCCTATAATGGGCTCCACAGATAATGGAGAAATAAGACTTGTTGAAAATGTAAGGGGAACTAAAAAAGCTTTTAAAAGATTGATTGAAATAATTGGAGAAACAGGGGAAAAGTTCGAAGAAAAGATACTAGCTATTTCCCATGTCAATGCTTTTGAAAGAGCAGAGGAGTTAAAAAGAGAAATTCAAAGTAAATATAATTTTAAAGATATCGTTTTAGTTAAGACAGCAGGACTTAGTACTGCTTATGCTAATGACGGAGGAATAATCTTAGTGTTTTAAGAAAGGATTTTATTGATGAAAAAGAAAGTAGTATTAGGTATGAGTGGAGGGGTGGATAGCTCTGTGGCAGCCTATGTCCTTCAACAAGAAGGATATGAAGTTATAGGTATTACTATGACTGTTATCCCTCATGATGATATATATGATGAAAGAGAAGGAGGATGCTGCTCCGTGTCCTCTGTATATGATGCGAAGGATGTAGCTATGGATTTAGGTATACCTCATTATGTAATGAATTTCAAAGATGTCTTTGAAAGAAAAGTCATTGATTATTTTATAGAGGAATATCTAGAATGAAGAACACCAAATCCTTGCGTGGCATGTAATAAT
>CAYMGW010000182.1:850-5311 GCA_964390085.1 uncultured Tissierella sp. | reverse complement strand
TTCTATCTCTAGGTCTAGGAAGTTCAATTTTTATATCAGCTAGTATTCTTCCTCTATCTCTTGACATAACGATAACTCTGTCACTTAAGTAAATAGCCTCATCAACATCGTGAGTAACCATAAGAGCGGTTTTCCCACTTTCTTGCAACATAGTTTCTAACTGTGCTTGAAGCATTTGACGCATTTGAAAGTCAACGGCACCTAATGGTTCATCCATCAATAAAATCTTTGGATCACATGCAAGAGCCCTAAGTAAAGCAACTCTTTGTTTCATACCACCAGATATTTCATGGATATAATAATTTACATATTCCTCAAGATGGGCCATTTCCAATAATTCCTTAAGTTTAGCTTCACGTTCTTTTTTTGGTATTCCCTGCATCTTCATTGGATACATAATATTCTCTCCAACTTTCAGCCATGGAAAAAGTGCATAATTTTGAAATACAAAGGCTCTGTCTGGTCCTGGTTTATTTACCTTTTCACCATTTACATAGATATTTCCACCTTCATGTTTCAAAAAACCTGCAATAATATTTAGTGTCGTTGTTTTTCCGCATCCCGATGGTCCTAACAGAGAAACAAATTCCCCTTCATTTACATCAAATGAGATATCCTCTAATACTGTATTTATTGATTTTTTGTCTCTTTTATTTGAAAAAACCTTGGTAATTCCTTGCACAGATATTGACATGTTTTCACCTTTCCTATTCTAAACTTAAAAATTTTATTTTTATATTATGCCAAAACTCCTCTGGCATGCTTATATATCCTTTAAGTGTTTCCATTTGATTTAATTCTTCTATTGCCTTATTATAAGCTGTTAAAAAATCTTCAAACTCTTTTGTGCCTATAATATCTTTCCTAACAATCAGACTATATGAAATATAATCATCTTTTGAAAGATTAGTAAATTTAAACTTCGGTAATAATGAGGCTTTGGTCAAATCTAAAACTGCTCCGTCTATTTGACCTCCTTCCAATGAATATGGCAAAGAAACAGGCGACATTTCAACGATTTGATTCACCTGTTTATAGCTTTCCTTAGCAAGTTTATGTAAATGTTCTCTTTTCTGTCCAATACCAAGTTTATGAATGTTGTCTATATCCTCTTTATAAGCAATGACTTCAGCATTCATAATAACTGGTGCATATATTTCAAAGTCATCATTAGAACGTACCAAATGTAAAGCCATATGATTGCAATAAAACGCCATATCGATTTCTTCTGAGCTCAAGGCCCATTGTGCTGTGTTACTTCAGCAGTCTTTAAATGTAAAATCATGGAAGATATCTTCATTTTCTTTTGCAACATCAATATTATCTATACTTATGTCTTTGCTTACCTTAATGATTTGTTCTAGAAGTAATCCGGTTATATCATCTCCAGACCCAATTCTCAATCCTCTAGTTGTCTTTTCTACTTCTTTCTCTCTAGGCATGAAATGAGAAAATCCTAATCCTATAATCAATAAGAACAGAAAGAAAATAAATATCTTTTTATTTGTATTCATATAATTATCACTCTGTATTTTTATTTGTGACTTTTTTAACCATATAAGTTAAATATCTGTCATTTCTATATCAGAAATACTATATCAAAATTTATCGTTTGATAGAATAATTATAGAAATCTTTAATATCATCGCTTATTACTATAAAAAAACATAATCACATTTTTGAAGAAATTCATATATAATTGTTTTGTAATCAAATAGATTAAATTAATTGCAGGAGGCTTAATATGGATAATCCAGGAATAATAAACAAAGATAATTTAAAAGCAAAGGAAATTAAGGAAAATGGAGGTATAATAGCAGGAACCTTCTGTAGTTTTGCACCAGTTGAAATACTAGATGCTGCAGGAATTCATATAGTTAATCTATGTGGTACTAGTGATAAAAATATAATTAATTCTGAATCAGACCTGCCAAAAAATCTCTGTCCTTTGATTAAATCAAGCTATGGTGCTGCAATCTCAGGCAAATGTAGTTATATCCCTTTCTGTGACATAATCATTGGGGAAACCACCTGTGATGGTAAGAAAAAAATGTATGAGTTACTGAGTGAATTAAAGGATATACATATTATGCAGTTACCCCAAGGAGCCGATAGAAGCTATTCACCTCTTATGTGGGAAAAAGAAGTTAGATTATTGATTAAAATCTTAGAAGAAAAATTTAATATAGAAATTACAGAAGAAAAGTTAAGGGATGCAACTTCCTTTAGAAATAAATTTAGATTATTATACAGTGAATTACTTGAACTTAGCAAGCTAGAGCCTCCTGCAATGACAGGTTTTGAAATGTATAAAATTCTTGAAAGATATAGATTCAACCTATGTTTAAATGATGAATATAAACAGCTTGAAGAACTAATCAATCAAATTAAGCAAGAATATAAAGAAGGAAAAAGATCTGTAGATCATAAATCTAAGAGAATTCTTGTTACAGGTTGTCCATTAGGCGGAGTTTTGGATAAGATTGTTAATACCATTGAAAGCAGTGGCGGTGTAGTTGTTTGCTTTGAAAATTGTGGCGGTATAAAACCTATTAGAAATAATATTGATGAAAATTCTGATGATATTGTAAAAGCTATAGCTCATAGATATTTGAATATTGGCTGTTCAATCATGACACCTAATAATAAACGTATGAATTTATTACCAGAATTAATAGAAGAATTTAAGGTTGATGGTGTCATTGAAGTAGTACTACAAACATGCCATCCTTATAGTGTTGAAACTAGAGCAGTCAAGAGACTAATCACCGATATAGGTACACCTTATATGTCTATTGAAACAGACTACTCTGATTCTAATATTGGTCAAATCAAGACTCGAATTGCTGCATTTATGGAAATATTATAAATTTTTGTATATAATAAAAACTGCCAAAATAATGGTTACTTTGGCAGTTTTTTATTTCTCTCAATCTTCACTATATTTACTGAATCTTCCAAACTGACACTCTATTTCTTCCATATCTCTTTGATAAATAAAGAGCTGTATCTGCATAGTTAAAAAATTCTTTAATATCAATTTCATCCTTAGGTATTGTACTTGTGACGCCAATGCTTACGGTTTGGAATTTTCCTATTGGTGAGGATGGGTGTTCTAAGTTCACATCTCTTATAGCTTTTAAAATTCTATTACCTACTTCTTCACCCTGGATAATATCTAAATTAGGAAATAAAATTACAAATTCATCTCCTCCATATCTAAATACATAACCTCCTGATTTAGATGCCTCTTTTTCTAAAATTTGTCCAATATTCTTTAGCCTATCATCACCAGCACAATGACCATAGCAATCATTGTACTCCTTGAAATAATCTAAATCCACAAGTACTAATGATATATTTTGTTCTGTATTTTTTGCTTCTTCCCACAATTCCATAAATATTTCATTGAGCTTTCTTCTATTAAATAAATGAGTGAGCTCATCTATTCCAGATAGATATTTTTCTTCTTTAAGATCCTTATGTGCCTTCTTCATATACCGATATAGGGCAAATGTAATAGACCCAATTATCATATTTATTACTATAAAAATTGATATTAGTGGAGCATATCTTTCTTTTGCTCTCCCCAATTCATGTTTAGTCATATCAATGCCAATTAGCCCAATATACTTTCCTTCAACTGTATAAAATGGGACATAGGCATATATGCTTTCTCCCCATTTATTTTTTGCAACTCTATACGATGGAATTTTGGTTTCCTCAACTTCTTTGAATAATTCATCAGCCATATCATATCTAATATCATCATCGTAATAGTTTTTATCCTTTGCATCCTTTATTCTAGTTTCTAAGCTTTCCACTGCGTCTAGTAAATAAATAACTTCTCCGCCATACTTTTTCTCATTATCTTCAAGCTTTGATATTAAATAAATATATTTATAATCAGAAACATCCATTACTTTCCTAGATATTTCTTCAAACTTTCTATTTATTTCACTGTCTAATAATTCCTTAAAGGTTAATGATTTTAAATACTGGTAGTCTTCGTTACTTAGTTCTAAACTATTTGCAATATATGTAGCTAAAATTATGGCATTATTTCCCACTTCATCCTTAACATAAGAATTTATCTCAAAGTTAAAATAAATGATTCCACTTAAAAATATGACGCACCATAATGCTATGAGAATCTTAAAATGAAATTTAATATTATCATATTTTTTAAAACCTAATTTCTTCCCCAATCCACCCATCACCTTTACACCTATCAGATATAATGTTCTTTTTAAATTATACCATAAAATGGGTATTTAGTCCTAAATAATTTGGATGAAAAGTATGAAAATTGCCAGAAGTTAATTCTTCTGGCAATTTCTTAATGATGATGAAATAAACTTATGGATAACGCCATCACTATCATTCCTGCAATAGCTCCATATACGGATATATGATGATCCTCATATTTTTGAGACGATGGTAGCAATTCATCTAATGATA
>CAYMGW010000182.1:0-840 GCA_964390085.1 uncultured Tissierella sp. | reverse complement strand
ACAAATATCATAATCCCTGCTACTATGGAGAAAAGAATTCCGAAAACTAAATCGTTGAAAAAACTTGATAAAATTAAATATCCTATGATTGCGCCAAAAGGTTGACAAAGACCTACAAGTAAAGAATATAAAAATGCCTTCCTTTTACTTCCTGTAGAATAATAAATAGGTACAGATATTGCAATGCTTAGTGGTATATTATGAAGGATTACTGCTGCCGCTATTGGAACAGCTACAGATATATCTTTTAATCCTGCTGTAAATATTGCTAGACCTTCAGGCAAATTGTGTATAGCTATTGCGATAGCTGACATAAGCCCTAATTTTGACAGATGTTCACCATTTTCTCCATGGTGATGATCATGGTCATGTTCATGTTCGTGGTCATGGTAACCATGTCCATGATAATGACCACCAAATTTATGAACTAATTTCTCCACAATTGCAGTTATAAGCATTCCTCCGAAGAAACCGACTAATGCTATTAAATGACCTCCCTGTTCTCCAAAATGTGATTCTATTAGCTCCATGCCCTCTGGCAAAATAGCCATAAAAGATACATATATCATTATTCCTGCTGAAAAACTTAAGGCAATGGCTAAAAATCTTTTATTTGTTTCCTTTACAAAAAAAGATAGCAAACTACCAAGTCCCATAGATAGACCTACTATTGTTGTAAGACCCAATGATAATATTACTTCTCTACTCATTTTTACATCCTCCATTTAACTGCTTTATTTAGATTTATCTCATGTTTTGCTTACCTTATTTTTAAGATTATACCCATAGTTGGCAATTTGTAAAAAATATATTGCCAAGAAAATTAATTCCCTGGCAATG
>CAYMGW010000181.1:3767-5311 GCA_964390085.1 uncultured Tissierella sp. | reverse complement strand
TTCACTTACCTTAAACTCATTACCATTCTCATCTACAATTGTATATACACCAGCTTTAAAGTCGCTTATAGCAACAATTTAACCTTTTACTAATGTGTAAAATGATTTATCATTCTTTAAAACCTTATCAACTTTTGAAATACCATAAGATATAGTATTTTCCATTACAACCTCAATATCAGATAAATTTATATAACCATTAATACCATCCGATGTACTAAATAATCCATAATCTCCTTCGTATTTAAGTGCTTGTACAATCTCATCAATATTTAATGGCCTAATAGAATTTCCATTTGGCTTGTCTAAAATATTGGTACTTTTCGTCACTATATATTTTTGAGTCTCTTTAGTTGTTCTTATCATAGCGTCCATTGGTATTTCATATCTACTATCTTCTTTTTCAACAATATATGATTCATCCATTTCCCTAAGGATATTAACATTCTCTTCCTTATTAAATGCAACCTGTGTACCATCTTCCTTTATACCAATATACTCCTTAACAAATATACCCGTGTCCTTAAACCCAATTAAACCAATAAGACATATACCCACAATGGCTGCCGGTAGTTTGTGTTTTCTATTATGCAATATGAACACTCCCTCGCATTAGATTTAAAATATAACACTATTATATTCTATTATATTAAATCATGCAACCAAATTATTACAAAATGATTACAAAACTTAGTGATCATTTTTAAAAAGGCTCAATATGCACCATACAATGCTTGATATCACTTACTTCTGCCTCTAACATATCGTGAACCTTCTCCGCAATATCATGACCAGATTTTACCGAAATATTAGAATCTACAAATATCTCTATGTCAACATATATTCTATTACCAAATACTCTAGTTTTTAGACTCTTAATCCCTTTTACTCCATTCATGGACTCTACCTTTCCTGTAATTGTTTCAATAATTTCTTCACTAGCAGACTCATCGACTAATTCTTTCACTGACTTAATATATAAATCCACTCCAACTTTCACAACAAAGATAGATACAATAATTCCTGCAATTGGATCTAAAGCTGGAAGTCCTAATTGCGCACCTAAAACACCTGCAAAAGTACCGATAGATGAAAATGCATCTGATCTGTGATGCCAAGCATCTGCTTCCATAGATACACTCTTAATTTTTTTAGCTACTTTTATTGTATACCAATACATACCTTCTTTAACAACAATAGATAAAAGTGCAGCTATTAATGCAATTAATTTTGGTGTCCTAGTCTCTCCACTGATTAAAATCTTAATGGCTTCATATCCAATGAATATACCAGTCAGTAATAGTAACATGCTTAAAACCTTAGCAAATACAGATTCATATTTCTCATGACCATATGGGTGTCCTTCATCAGCTTCTTTAGATGATATCTTTAATCCAAGTAAAACAACAAAGGTAGTTAAAACATCTGATAATGTATGAACTCCATCTGCAATCATGGAACTAATATTTCCTATAATCCCTGCTATAACCTTAAAAGCAGCCAATATTATATTCACTACTACAGTTACGCAAGAAGTTTTTTCT
>CAYMGW010000181.1:0-3757 GCA_964390085.1 uncultured Tissierella sp. | reverse complement strand
TACTCCTAATTTATAATTTTCCATAATAACCCTCCATGTTTTATATCGAATTTAATTGATAATGATAATATCAATTATAGACCCATACTATTGATAATTCAATAGCTTTTGAAATATAGAAATCATTATCAATTGATAATATATATTAGTAATAAGTTATGCCTTTTAAATGTATTGTATTCGCCAATCATTTAATTAATTCTTAATCTTCGATTTATACTTCATTACCATTTATTTATATATCAAACAATTACAAATCATTTATCTATTTAATAGTACATGCTATGATTATAATATTTATCTATACTTGAATCTTTTATAAGTTTATATGGTATATTGTGTATTAGAAAGTAAGTTTTGGAGGAAAGCCAATGATTATAGATACTCACGTACATGAAAATAAATATTCATTTGATAGCTTCTTAGATTTTAAAGAATCTATTGAATCAGCTAAGTTTATGGGCTTAGATGGGATTTGCATTACAAACCATGACAATAATACTCTCAGAAATGAAATAGGGGATTATGCTAAAATTAATGGCATCTTAGTAATAGTTGGAGCAGAAGTATTGACTCACGAAGGAGATATTCTTGTTTTCGGACTTAAAGATATTCCAAAAGAAATGATAAGTGCAGAAGAGCTGCTAACTTTAGTGAAAAAACATAATGGTGCTGCTATTGCAGCTCACCCCTTTAGAAATAACAATCGTGGTATGGGAGAAAATATGAGAAAAGTAAGCCATTTGTTAACAGGAATAGAATCCTTCAATGGTAGTACCTATTCGTATCATAACCTACAATCTTATGCATTAGCTACTGAATTAAATATACCTTCTTTAGGAGCTAGTGATGCCCACAAACTTGAGAAACTTGGAAAATATGCCACTAAATTTTATAGTACAATAAGAGATCATAAGGACTTTATAGAAGCTCTTAAAATAGGTAATTTTCATCCTGTAATGAGGCATAATGGAAAATATAAAAATATTGACTATTACTATGAAGACCATATTGTTGCAAAAGAAGGACTAGTATCACTTAGATAGCAAATTCACTCTCTCTTATAAAATACAGAAAAAGAACTTCTATATTATCTGAAGTTCTTTTTCTTATTTATTGCTATACCTCATTTATTACTTTATATTAATATTATTTATGTTATGTAATTTTATTATAAAAATAATATATTCTACTTGTCATTATTTGAAATTTATGTTATTATATTAAATGTTGAACAACTAAATAAGCGAATGACGATTATTGGAAATATTCATTAAGAATAACCGTAGGAGCAAGGAATAACGATAACACTAATCTTATTCTGAAACTCTCAGGTAATTAACAATAGTCTGACGCGTTCCCTGGAGAGACTTGTTAAATCAAGCATCGAAGAAGCAATTCATGATATTCATGAGGAAACTTTCAGATACACGGACAGGGAGGTAGAGTGGTAATATTTTTTATACCATTAGACCTCTCTGTCCTTTCGGTTTTTTGTATATTAAACCTCCTTCAGTGGAACTAACTAAGGCATTAATATCTTCCAACCAGAAGTTATTAAGTATATATTAATTTTATGACACACACACAAATAAAACCATGATTAATTAAATATTAATCATGGTTTTATTTTTATATGCTTTTATATTCTCTTCATCTAAACCAAAATAGTCTCCTACAATTATATCTATCTCCTGCTCCAGCTCATATATTCTTCTATCTATACTTTCTTTATCTATATCTGTCCTCGATAATAGTTCCATTATTCCCTTAACCTTTTTTTCTATATCATCTATTATATCCTCTGTTATTATCTTTATATCTAGTACAGAATTTGGATAATAATCATATATTCCTCTTCCCATCTTTTTTGCGAATAATTTAAAATAAAATTCGTAAATACTTGAGTTAAGCAATCCTACTAAATACTCTAATGAAATTTTATTTTTATATTCTTCTTTTATGATTAGTGAATATACATCTGCACTACAATAAACATTATCATAATCTAATGCAAATCTGTTTCCACTAGCCTTATATGGAAATACAATTTTAGGTTGTTCAAATAAATCCATATCTCTACCCCATTGAAGCTGATACCATTTTCTTGCTCCAGTTTTGCACTCCCTCCTCTTCTCTAACCTTTCCCTATAGTTTCTAATAAATTTTATACTATTATGGTAACTTTTTTCTGAATATATCAAATCTGAATAAATTAGAGATAGCTCCGTATCTGAGACTTGATATCTTTCCACATTTCTATTTTTTATCCATTTTTTCAATAGCTCTCTTTCAATGTTATTTTTCTCTATCTCTTCTGATGTCAATACAAATGCCCTATCACAACCTGTTATAATTCCTTGAAATGATACAACCACATCTCCTAGTCTTTTATTTGCCTTACTTTCTATTTTTTTGTATATATCTAAACTATTTTTAGATACAAGTATCCATCTATCACTATCCAAATTAGCTTGTTCAACTTCAAATCCTTCAAATAGATTAGATTTTATAACTTTCTCTAGATCTTCTGAATTATCAAATTGGCCTAAATCATCTACTAATTTATTTATAATGACCTTATTATCCTGTGACTTGCCAGTTTTGAAAAAATATATTGCCGTTGCAACACCTATACCTTTAAATATTTCTGCTCCATAAAAATCTACTATTTCTAGAATATCTACATTATTTGCTAAATATGCCCTTAATTGTTTTCCCGTTGGGCTTTCCATAA
This sequence comes from uncultured Tissierella sp., assembly GCA_964390085.1. Classification (GTDB taxonomy): domain Bacteria; phylum Bacillota; class Clostridia; order Tissierellales; family Tissierellaceae; genus Tissierella. Next base: position 1,020 of record CAYMGW010000181.1, on the reverse strand, counting down.
AATATCTTGAGGTAATAATCCCACTCATACCATCTGGAGATAGAATATCAACTATTCGCTTAAAAAAACAAAAGGAAATATCTGACTTATCCTTAAATACACTGCTATATTCATTAAGTAACCACTGTTTATATTCCATATCCAATTGTTTATGCCCTATATATGGAGGATTACCTATGATATAATCATATTTTTTACTCCAAAACTCTATAAGTCTAATTTTCTCCTCTGATTCATCTCCATATGCACATTCATTTTCCCATTTAACTAAACTATCACATTCTAATATATTTAATTCATCTATTACATTACTTGGTTCTTTCCCTAATAGCCCTATTTTAGTTAAATTTACTGCATTTCTATCTTTATCTGAACCATATATACAATGCTTTAGAATATGGTAATGAATATTCTCTTCTTTCCAATAATCATTTCCATTTAATTTATATATTTCCCCAGCTCCTTCTAATGTATAGAGCTCCTCCCTATATCTTTTCCTTAGTTCTTCTAAATTTAATAAAAACTTTTCTTTTAAAACATCATAAGCTGCCATCAAAAAATATCCTGCTCCACAGGAAATATCTATAACTCTAACATAAGGATTTCTTATAATATCTGCTTTTCCAATTGTTTTTTTAAGTATATATTTAATAATAAAATCAGGCGTATAGTACTGGCCTATTGATTTACGAATCTCTTTATCAGTGTTTTTTTGATATATATCACCTAGTACGCTAGATTCCATGGCTTTTCACCCCACTACTGTTATAATATTAAGATAATAAAGTAAGTAGAACTTTCCTATTCGTTACAAAGAAACCTGAAGGGTATTCCCCTTCAGGTTTCATGTAGTAATATGTATTACGAGTAAGTCTATAAGCCGTGTTCTGTTTAAATGGTCATCTATCTAAGACCTATCGTTACCGATAGATTCCTGCGACCTACCATTGGAACGGCAGCGGGCTACCACCTTTTATGTTCCTTTTTGGTCTTGCTCCAGATGGGGTTTACAGAGCCATT